>NZ_PYNV01000004.1:0-255766 GCF_003026095.1 Photobacterium sp. GB-72
TGCTTGGCGACCATAGCGTTATGGACCCACCTGATCCCATGCCGAACTCAGTAGTGAAACGTAATAGCGCCGATGGTAGTGTGGGGTCTCCCCATGTGAGAGTAGGACATCGCCAGGCTTCAAATTTAGAATGTTGCATAAGCAGCTTTCATGCAAGCTTTGTGTGCTGGTATGGCTCAGTTGGTAGAGCGCACCCTTGGTAAGGGTGAGGTCCCCAGTTCAAATCTGGGTACTAGCACCATTTATTTGTTTAGCGACCATAGCACAGCGGTCCCACCTGATCCCATGCCGAACTCAGAAGTGAAACGTTGTAGCGCCGATGGTAGTGTGGGGCCTCCCCATGTGAGAGTAGGACATCGCTAAATCTTATTTTAAAACCCAGCCTTCGGCTGGGTTTTCTCGTTTATAAGCCCTCATATTTCCCATATCTCTTTATCTCTATATTTATCTATTATGTTATTATTTTGTACTAAACTTGCGTCTGCCTTTCTTTTTCTATAACGTTGATGGAAGTTTAGACGGCTAAACATCTTGTGTCGAAAGGAGTCAACAAAGATGCCAATAAAAATACCTGATCGCCTACCTGCTACTGATATTCTGCGCAGTGAAAATATCTTTGTGATGACAGAGAAGCGTGCTGCTAGCCAGGGGATCCGTCCGTTGAAGGTATTATTATTAAATTTAATGCCAAAAAAAATTGAGACAGAGACACAGTTCTTACGCTTATTATCCAATAGCCCAATTCAAGTAGATGTAGAGCTATTACGAATCGATAATCGTCCAACAAAAAATACTCCTCAAGAACACTTAGATACTTTTTATCGTCAGTTTGAAATGGTGAAGCAACGTAATTTTGATGGATTGATTGTAACGGGAGCGCCGTTAGGTTTAGTTCAATTTGAAGATGTGCTTTATTGGGAAGAAATTCAAATCATCATGAATTGGGCAAAAGAGCATGTAACATCAACTATGTTTGTTTGTTGGGCTGCTCAAGCTGGGCTAAAACTTCTCTATGACTTGCCGAAGCGTACACGAAAAGAGAAATTATCAGGTGTTTATCAACATCGAATTCATGATTGTCATCACCCGGTACTACGAGGGTTTGATGATACTTTCTTTGCCCCCCATTCTCGCTATGCTGACTTCTCTCATGATTATTTAACCAAGCATACTGATCTTGATATATTAGCGACTTCAGAGCAGGCTGGAGTATATTTAGCAGCAACAAAAGATAAACGTAATGTATTCGTAACGGGGCATCCTGAATATGATGTAGATACATTGCATAATGAGTTTGTACGAGATAGCGAACAAGGGATGGAGCCAGCAGTACCTGTGAACTATTATCCTGAGAATGATCCTTCGAATGCACCTATTGCGAGTTGGCGTAGTCATGGTCATTTACTATTTAGTAATTGGCTAAACTATTGTGTATATCAGCAAACGCCTTACGATTTAGAGCACTTCTCCGAAGCGAGTTTTACGAAAGACGAATAATAAAAAAGCCTGCATTGAAGTGCAGGCTTTTTTGTTGATGGAATAATTACTTATTTATTTTTTAATTCCCAAAGCTTGGCTTTTTCAATTAATGGGGTAATGGTTGAACCTTGGATCAGGATCGAGAATACAACCACTGAATATGTCATTACGAGGATGATTTCTCGGACATCGATCCCCTTCTCTGGAATTACCATGACTCCAGCAGGAATAGCCATTGCCATTGCTAATGCTAAACCTCCGCGTAAGCCACCCCAAGTGAGGATCTTGACTGACATTGGATTGTACTGGCGGTAGCGATTGAAGCCCACATATGGCAGTTTGACACTGATGTAACGGCTTAGAAGAACTAAAGGTACCGCAATAATCATTAGGATCCAGTCTTCTTGGTGGAAGCTAAAATCAAGCATGGTCATACCAATTAACAGGAATAAGACCCCATTTAGGAATTCATCAACCAATTCCCAGAAGTGATCTAGGTGCTCTTCACTTTCTTTTGAAAAGCCAATATAACGGGTCCAGTTACCAATCATGATCCCAGATACCACCATAGCAAGTGGGCCAGAGACATGAAGAACTTCTGCTAAAGCATAACCTGCGGTTGGAATACCGATAGTAAGCAGTAATTCCATAGAGTGATCATTGGTTGAGCTAATGAGGTAGTGGAAAACTAGACCAAGAATAAAGCCGTAAGCAATGCCACCAATCGCTTCTTGTAAGAATAGCTGGGTTACGCCCATCACTGTTGGTGCGGTATCACCAAAAGCAATGGTAAACATGGTGACGAAGATAACGAGGCCAAACCCATCATTAAATAAAGACTCGCCTTCGATTTGAGTCGAAATACGGCGAGGCGCATTCATTTTCTTAACGATGGCCAATACAGCAATAGGATCGGTAGGGGAAATCAATGCACCAAAGAGTAAACAGTAAATCAGATCTAGTTGAATTCCGATTAACTGGCAGATACCCCATAAACTGAAGCCAATAAAAAAGGTGGAGAATAAAGTGGCGCCCAGTGCTAATACGGTAATTTCCCACTTTTGATCTTCAAGATGGGGTAACTTGATACCTAAGCCGCCAGCAAATAATAAGAAGCCTAAAATGCCTTTTAATAGGAAATCTTCAAAGTTTATTTTGCTGATTTGAGTCGCGGCAACATCTTCAAGATGGAACCAACCGTTGTGTCCCGCAATGATGATCAATAGTGACAGGATTAATGATCCGGCAGTGATGGCAATGGTTGTTTGCATCTTACCTATTTTACTGTTTACAAAAGCAATAAGCATTGCTGCTGCAGCCAGAAAGCAGAGTGTGCTATAGACCGACATGCGTAACCTCTAGATTGGTGGGTTGTTAGAAAACTTGTGACGAAATAGTAAAACCATCAGTAATTAATGGCTACTGATAATTTGTTTTATTTTGAAAAGCTTTTGTTGTGTAAATTATATTTAGCTTTCTTTATCCCCAATTGAAGTGTGGTAGGATGTTACAAAGCTGTAATGGATTATAAGGATGTAGTGACGTGTTAAACAGCAAGGAATTACTGCATAAGCGGTTGGAAGAGCAAATCCTGATCATTGATGGTGGCATGGGCACCATGATCCAAGGTTATAAATTGGAAGAAGATGATTATCGAGGTCAACGATTTGCTGATTGGCATTCTGATCTAAAAGGGAATAATGATCTTTTAGTATTAACCCAACCCCAGCTGATTAAAGATATTCACCTCGCGTATTTAGAAGCCGGGGCGGATATTCTAGAAACCAACACTTTTAATGCTACAACGATTGCGATGGCGGATTACGACATGGAATCGTTGAGCGCGGAAATTAACTATGAAGCAGCGCGTCTCGCTCGTCTTGCTGCTGATGAATGGACCGCTAAAACACCAGAAAAACCACGTTTTGTTGCCGGTGTTTTAGGACCGACAAACCGTACTTGCTCTATCTCTCCTGATGTTAACGATCCTGGCTATCGTAATGTTACCTTTGATGAACTAGTTGAAGCTTATTCTGAATCGACACATGCCTTAATTCGAGGTGGCGCCGATATTATCTTGCTTGAAACTATCTTTGATACCTTGAATGCTAAAGCTTGTGCTTTTGCCGTTTCAGGGGTTTTTGAAGAGTTGGGTTTTGAACTACCAGTGATGATTTCAGGCACCATAACAGATGCCTCGGGACGTACTCTTTCTGGACAAACAACGGAAGCGTTTTATAACTCATTACGTCATGTTAAACCTATTTCCTTTGGTTTGAACTGTGCGCTTGGGCCTGATGAATTACGTCAGTATGTTGAAGAGTTATCGCGTATTTCAGAATGTGCTGTTTCAGCTCACCCAAATGCGGGTTTACCTAATGCCTTTGGCGAATATGATCTTGAAGCTGAAGAAATGGCGGAACATATCCGCGAGTGGGCGAAAAGTGGTTTTCTCAATATGGTGGGGGGGTGCTGTGGTACTACGCCAGAGCATATCCGCCACATGTATGAAGCGACTCAAAATCTTAAACCTCGCCAATTACCTGATATTCCTATTGCTTGCCGTTTATCAGGGTTAGAGCCGTTAACGATTGATGCTGATACCTTATTTATTAACGTTGGTGAACGTACCAATGTGACAGGCTCGGCTCGATTTAAGCGCTTAATCAAAGAAGAGCTTTATGATGAAGCATTAGAGGTTGCTCGTCAGCAAGTAGAGGCTGGGGCTCAAATCATCGATATTAATATGGATGAGGGGATGCTTGATGCGAAGGCTGCAATGGTACGCTTTTTAAACCTTTGTGCTACCGAGCCCGAAATATCAAAAGTGCCTATTATGGTCGATTCTTCTAAATGGGAAGTGTTAGAAGCAGGGCTTAAATGTGTACAAGGAAAGCCTGTTGTTAACTCTATCTCGATGAAGGAAGGTAAAGAAAACTTTATCACTCAAGCGAAATTACTTCGTCGTTATGGTGCAGCGATTATCGTAATGGCATTTGATGAAGTTGGTCAGGCGGATACTCGCGAACGTAAAATTGAAATTTGTACTAATGCTTATCGTGTGTTGGTTGATGAAGTCGGCTTTCCACCTGAAGATATTATTTTTGATCCTAATATTTTTGCTGTTGCGACAGGTATTGAAGAGCACAACAATTACGCCGTTGATTTTATTGAAGCGGTAGGGGATATCAAACGCACGCTGCCGTATGCCATGGTATCAGGCGGGGTGTCGAATGTTTCGTTCTCTTTCCGTGGTAACAATGCGGTACGTGAGGCTATTCACGCTGTTTTCCTGTATTACTGCTTTAAAAACGGTATGGACATGGGAATTGTTAACGCAGGTCAGCTTGCAATTTATGATGATCTGCCTGATGAATTACGCGATGCGGTTGAAGACGTTGTGCTTAATCGCCGTGATGATAGTACAGAGCGCTTATTAGACATTGCCGCTAAATACCGAGATAGCGGTAATGTTGAAGAAGATCGCAGCGCTGCAGAATGGCGCGGATGGCCAGTTGAAAAGCGTTTAGAGCATGCGCTAGTTAAAGGTATAACCGAATTTATTGTTGAAGATACTGAAGAATCTCGTCAGAAAGCCAGTAAACCACTCGAAGTGATCGAAGGGCCATTAATGGCTGGGATGAACGTTGTTGGTGATCTATTTGGTGAAGGTAAGATGTTCTTACCGCAAGTCGTAAAATCGGCTCGAGTCATGAAGCAAGCTGTTGCCTATTTAGAGCCGTATATTGATGCTGAAAAGCAGGCTGGACAAACCAACGGTAAAATACTTCTAGCAACCGTTAAAGGCGATGTTCACGATATTGGTAAGAATATAGTCGGCGTTGTACTGCAATGTAATAACTACGAGATTATCGATCTTGGAGTGATGGTGTCATGCGATAAAATTCTAAAAGTCGCCAAAGAAGAAAACGTCGATATTATTGGCTTGTCGGGTTTGATCACGCCATCGCTTGATGAAATGGTCCATGTTGCCAAAGAAATGGAGCGACAAGGATTTGATATCCCTTTGCTTATCGGTGGTGCAACAACTTCTAAAGCCCACACGGCGGTTAAGATTGAGCAAAACTACAATCAGCCAGTAGTGTATGTATCTAATGCATCACGCGCAGTAGGTGTTTGTTCTGCGTTATTGTCTGATGAACAAAAGCCAGCGTTTGTTGAGCGTTTAAACCAAGAGTACGATGTGGTACGTGAGCAACATGCGCGTAAGAAACCACGTACCGCACCTATTTCGTTAGAAGAAGCACGTGCTAATGCGGTTAATATTGATTGGCAAAATTATACGCCGCCAGTACCGAAAAAAGCCGGTGTTCACACCTTCACTGATTTCCCTGTAGCTGAAATTCGTAAGTATATCGATTGGACGCCATTTTTCATGACGTGGTCATTAAGTGGTAAATACCCAACGATTCTTCGTCATGAAGTTGTGGGTGAAGAAGCGACTAAGTTGTTTAATGATGCTAATAAAATCTTAGATGAGATCGAGAAAACAGGCATGATTAAAGCTAACGGTGTGTGTGGTTTATTCCCTGCCAATAATGTCGGTGATGATATTGAAGTGTACACAGACGATAGCCGAACTGATGTTTTAACTGTGCTGCATGGTTTACGTCAGCAAACCAAAAAGCCGAAAGGTCCTAACTATTGTTTATCTGACTATATTGCGCCTAAAGAGAGCGGCAAGGCTGATTGGATTGGCGCTTTTGCGGTAACAGGTGGGATTGGTGAATATGACATTGCTGAGCAATTTAAAGCAAAAGGTGATGATTACAATGCCATTATGGTACAGGCTGTTGCGGATCGATTAGCGGAAGCCTTTGCTGAATGTATGCATGAAATGGTACGTAAAGATATTTGGGGTTATGCAGCTGATGAAAATCTGAATAATGACGATTTGATCCGAGAAAAGTATCAAGGTATTCGTCCTGCACCTGGTTACGCCGCATGTCCTGAGCATACCGAAAAAGGTGCTATTTGGCAGTTACTTGATGCTGAGAAAAATACTGGCATGGTACTAACGGAAAGTTACGCAATGTGGCCTGGTGCTGCCGTTTCGGGATGGTATTTCTCACATCCTGATTCTCGTTACTTTGCGGTTGCTCAGATCCAGCAAGATCAGTTAGAAAGTTATGCTGATCGCAAAGGTTGGGATTTGATCGAAGCTGAGAAATGGTTAGGCCCAAATCTTTAATGCTTAATCAATCGTTAAAAAAGGCGCTCAATGCGCCTTTTTGTTTATCGGAACTTTATTTGGGTTAGTTAGAAAGAGCTTATTCCAACAAAGATGCGTGCAGTGTGCGAACCACGTCTTTAGCTTCATCTTCATTAATTAAGAAACATAAATTATGTGGGCTAGCACCGTAGCAAATCATACGAAGGTTATGATCTTCTAGCGCGCCAAAGATATCTTTTGCTGAGCCTTTCGTATCACTCATTTGGTTACCGATAAGTGCAACCAGTGATAGCCCTTGCTCGACGTCAACCACACATAATTGGCTTAATTCTTCAACGACTTGAAGCGGAAGCGTTGGCGCACCGCCACCCGTATCAGTTTGATCTAAGGTCAGTGAAACGCTGACCTCTGAGGTTGTGATGAGATCAACTGAGATTTTATGTTCAGCCAAGATACGAAAGACTTCGGCTAAAAAGCCATAAGCATGGAACATATTTAAGCTCGTGAGTGTCACCATGGTTTGGTTGGCACGTAATGCGAGTGCTCTAAATAGTGGCGCTTCTTCAACGGATTGTCGGATCCAAGTACCGCCTTGCTCCGGTGCTTTTGATGAACCAACAAATACAGGGATCTGTTGACGAACAGCTGGTACTAGAGTTGATGGGTGTAAAATTTTAGCACCAAAGTTTGCCATTTCAGAAGCTTCACTAAAACTGATCTCTTTGATCGGTTTAGCGGCTGATGTAATACGTGGATCGGTAGTGTATAAACCCGGTACGTCCGTCCAAATCTCTAATGTGCTAGCATTTACGGCTTCTGCGATTAAAGCGGCACTATAGTCACTTCCCCCACGACCAAGTGTTGTCGTAACACCCTGGCTGTTTGATCCAATAAAGCCCTGTGATACCACGATATTATTGTCTAATAGTGGTAATAATTGCTCAGTCGCTAATTGCTTAATTGTTTCTGGCTGTGGGATCGCTTTACCAAATTGATCATCAGTACGCATGATGGAACGAATATCTACACGTACAGCTGGGGCGTTTAGCTCGACTAATATTTGACTAAAAAGATGGGTTGAAAGCAGCTCGCCATGGCTAACAATTTGATCGGTCAATTGTGCAGAGGTTGTTGATGCCGCATGTTCAGCTAAGGTTGCGATGTTATCAAGTAGGCCGTAAATAGCGTCTTGAATATTTTCTGGGTGCTGAAGTTGATCAAGAACATCTTGGTGGGTTTGGGTCAGTGTCTGAATGCGCTGTTGGCGGGTCGTTGAATCGCTCACGCCATTGGCAAGTTCTACCAGAATATTCGTGACACCAGAGCAGGCGCTGATTAACACAATTTTAGTGTCTGGATTAGCAATAACAATGGCAGCACTTCGGCTCATTGCGGTGTAATCAGCAACACTGGTACCGCCAAATTTTGCGACAGTGAGTGAATCTGAATGTGTTGCAGCCTTGTCCATAATTAATTTCTCCCTAAATAGTAAACACATCACAAGGTAGGCTATTTTTTCGGGAGTATTCCCGACATCCTGTCAGGAGAGCATAAGAGGTGAATAGTCACTCACCCAGAAGCTCCCCACCAATGTCAATCATTGACCTTGGTGACAGCTAGAAGGATTCAACCTTCATAGCCGATATAACTCATCCCCTAATCAGTTATACCTCGGCGTTACTCTCCCTCTCATAATGGCGATTGGATGGGGTCCTGTCATTATGATACCTAGGTAACGCTCCTCTTCCGTTTTAAGTCGTACTGTTTGAATAATAAGTGCTTGAATAAAATATCATCTTATTGAATAAGATTCATCACCCTGTTGTCAAATGGAATATGACAATTTATTTACATATGATATTTCGTCAATGTGTGTCATGGGATCGGTATAGGTCGCTTGCACCAATGAAAGGGCTCTAATACTCTAAAATAGATAGCAACGCGTTCCACATAAAAATATCGACAGGGACAATGACTTTACGGAGCAAAAGAATGACAATTACCAGCTTTATCCCACCGCATCGAACCCTCATGGGGCCGGGACCATCAGATATTTATCCGCAAGTATTACAAGCGCTTAGTCGTCCTACGGTAGGGCACCTTGATCCATTATTTATCGGTATGATGGATGAATTAAAACAATTGTTGCAATATGCCTTTCAAACCCAAAATGCCTTTACTATCGCTGTTTCAGCGCCAGGTAGTGCAGGAATGGAAGCCTGCTTTGTTAATCTCGTTGAAGCTGGGGATAAAGTACTAGTTTGCCGTAATGGCGTTTTCGGGGAACGGATGCGGGAAAATGTCGAGCGTTGTGGTGGTGTTGCTATCGTTGTGGATAACGAATGGGGGGCGGCGGTTGATCCTGATTTAGTGGATCAAGCGTTACAAAACGATCCTGAAATTAAAATTGTTGCTTTTGTACATGCCGAAACCTCAACCGGCGCATTGAGTGATGCGAAAACATTGGCGGAAATTGCCCGTAAACATGATTGCTTAACGATTGTTGATGCGGTGACATCACTTGGTGGTGTTCCTTTGCTGGTGGACGAGTGGCAATTAGATGCGGTTTATTCAGGTAGCCAAAAGTGTTTGTCCTGCACGCCGGGGTTATCGCCATTAACGTTTTCTCAAAAGGCGATTGATAAGATCCAACGACGTAAAACCAAAGTACAAAGCTGGTTTTTAGATCAAAGTTTGGTGCTAGGTTATTGGAGTGGTGAAGGTAAGCGTTGCTATCACCATACTGCACCTGTAAACAGTTTATATGCGTTGCATGAAGCCTTGGTATTATTGCAAAACGAAGGGTTAGAAAATGCATGGCAGCGCCATCGAAATGTCCATGAAGAGCTTAAAGCAGGGCTTGAAAAGCTTGGGATCCAATTTGTGGTAGAAGAAATGTCACGTTTGCCCCAACTCAATGTGGTTTATATCCCTGAAGGCGTTGATGATGCTGAGGTACGTAATGAGTTGCTGCAACGTTACAACTTGGAAATCGGAGCAGGTTTAGGTGCGTTGGCAGGTAAAGCGTGGCGTATCGGTTTGATGGGCTATGGTGCGAGAAGTGAAAATGTTGCGCTGTGCTTAAAAGCGCTAGAAACCACATTGAAGTAATTTATTGATGAGTAAATAAAAATGGCTACCAATTGGGTAGCCATTTTTTATAGTTATTTAGCAGCAGACGTTGCCTTTGCTTCGCTGTTTTGCTGCTCAAAATTTAAAGATGGGAATAAGAACAGCGCTTCATCTCTGATTTGTGATGCTTGCTCTTTATTGCCGAGGGCATCGTAAGCAAGGATCAGGTTTTGATACAGCGCTGGTCGCGGCCACGTTTTCGCTTTCTCGGTTGCCCATTGAATATAGTCTTCAATTAGTGCTGGCTTATTACTGCTAATTCCGAGTTGCAGTTGGGTCAGTTGTAAATCCCAATCAAAACGGTTTTTCCACGACCATGGATTATTCACCTTAAGTAAGTATTCAATATTTACTGGTCGAGTGGTTTCAAATTTAGTTAACTGCCAACCTGAATACAGGGTCGTTATCATAAAGCTAGAGATAAAAATTGGTACAATAAGTGCGAAAACTTTCAGCCCTAGTACGTAGCTTAATGATTGGCGATGATATTTGGTGGTGAGGTTATCTACCCAAAATATCAGTATGATAAAGATCAGCCAATGGACTAATGAATGGTAGAAAGGATACTCAAGTTGGGTATGCAGAACGATAGGGAAAAACAATCCGATTAACGCTAATTGAGTACCAGCAGGCGCCTTTCTTATCTTTATTATTACTGCAAACGCAGCAAGCAATAAACCGATAAGTGGCACAATACCGCCTTCGTCAGCCCAGAGAAGTAACTCGTTATGTGGGTGATCTAAGCTCGGAACACCTGCATGCTGCGCTGGATCTTCATTGTGCCATAACGCAGTTTGTGTGATGTAAGCGGCTTCAAACTTTCCGTAGCCATAACCTGTTAGAGGCTTAGTTGTAAACATGTCATAGGCTTGTGGGAAGTGGATTGCTCTTAAACTTTCTAAACTGGTGCTGTTTTCTTTTGGTGACCAATTCTCTGTTGATGAAATATTCCATGCCAAACAAAGCCCTAATGTAACCATTAACAACCATAAACGTTGAGCTTGTTTTGCGGCAAAGCGACGTAAATACGGCAGCATTAGTACTATACCGATAATTGCGCCTAGCCAGCCTGTACGAGAGTTCAATACCACTAATATTGGAATCGTTAGTATAGGTGTTATCAGCAAAGTGACATGTTGCCATGACCATTTACCGCGATATAGCGGAATACGTGCTAATAGATACGTACCAATCACAAGCCCTGTTGCAAGAAAACTCGCCATCACATTTGGTTGTTGAAAAATACCATAAGGGCGGTTAGCGATAGTGTCATAGCCGATAGGGTTCTTTGCTGGGATCCAAAGGTATTGGTACCACGCAAATATGGCTTCAATGAGTACCCCAATTAAAATAAACCATAACAAACGTTGGCGTTGCTGGTGGGTAAAGACGAATTGCTGCAAGCTGACAAAAAACAGAAATCCAGCCCATAAGGTAAACAAGCGATTAAACGCCGCTCCAGCATCAGCATTGGAATAAAAAATGGGGATAGTCAGCAGTACACAACAAGCAAACAATAATAGTGTCAGGCGTGAATAACGCCAGATTTGTTGGCGACAAATTTCAAGTAAGCCGAAGGAGATAGCAAAACTAAAAGGGATCCAAACTGCAGCATTAAACGAGAGTTCAAGCCCTGAACCACCTGGATTGTGTTGGAAGTAGTGCATTGCAACAATGAAAATAACACCGATTGTTGCAAGGAAATAGCGTACCAATGGTTTAGAAATCCGTTTCTGTTCTAATCTGGTACCTTCGAGTTGTAACACTGTCATGGTTGTTCCTGAGTATGAATAAGCAAACAGGCTGAGTAAAATCAGCCTGTTATCATATGTTAGCGTGTTTTCATATTCTAACCTAGTAGCGGTTTAAGGAACCTTGCTGTATGTGAGCCTTTTACTTTAGCTACATCTTCAGGTGTTCCTGTTGCAATGATCTCGCCACCACCACTGCCGCCTTCTGGACCAAGATCGATGATCCAATCTGCGGTTTTTATTACGTCTAAGTTATGTTCGATCACCACAATGGTATTACCTTTATCACGCAATTTATGCAGCACTGTTAATAGCTGCTGAATATCGTGGAAGTGTAGTCCGGTTGTTGGCTCATCCAGAATATAAAGTGTCTTTCCGGTATCGCGTTTCGATAACTCTTTTGCGAGTTTTACACGTTGTGCTTCACCGCCTGATAAGGTTGTCGCCGCTTGACCTAAACGAATATACGATAAACCAACATCCATTAAGGTTTGTAACTTTCTTGCAATAGCGGGAACCGGATCAAAGAATTCTCGTGCATCTTCAACCGTAAGCTCTAACACTTCATCAATGGTTTTACCTTTGTAGCGGATCTCTAAGGTTTCACGGTTATAACGTTTTCCTTTACAGGCATCACAAGGGACATAAACATCGGGAAGAAAATGCATTTCAACTTTAATAACACCATCACCTTGGCAGGCTTCACAGCGACCACCACGAACGTTAAAACTAAAACGCCCTGGTTTATAACCACGGGAACGGGCTTCTTGAGTGCCTGAAAAAAGCTCACGAATCGGGGTGAAAATACCGGTATAAGTGGCAGGATTTGAACGCGGAGTACGACCAATCGGGCTTTGGTTAATGTCGATAACCTTATCGAAATGTTCTAGATCTTGGATCTCACGATACGGCGCAGGTGTGCCAGTTGTTGCACCATTTAATTTGTGATGAGCAATTTCAAAGAAGGTATCGTTAATAAGTGTTGATTTTCCTGAGCCAGAAACACCGGTAATACAGGTAAATAAACCAACAGGGATTTCAACATTGACATCTTTTAGGTTGTTACCGGTAGCGCCCAGTAGTTTGACGGTTTTTTCGGGATCAAACGGTGTGCGATCAGTGGGAATTTCAATTGCTTTTTTCCCGCTAAGGTATTGGCCTGTTAAAGATTCTTTTGATTTTAAGATATCTTTAACGCCACCTTGCGCAATGATATTACCGCCGTGAACACCCGCACCAGGGCCAATATCAATCACGTAATCAGCGGCACGAATAGCATCTTCGTCGTGTTCAACTACAATCACGGTATTGCCTAAATCACGTAGGTGAATCAAGGTTTTGAGTAGTCGTTCGTTATCACGCTGGTGGAGACCAATGGAAGGCTCATCTAAAACGTACATCACGCCCACAAGCCCCGCACCAATTTGGCTGGCAAGACGAATACGTTGTGCTTCACCGCCAGATAAAGTATCGGCACTGCGAGATAGGCTCAGGTAGTTTAAGCCAACATTGATTAAGAAACTTAAACGCTCGTTGATCTCTTTTAAGATCTTCTCTGCAATTTGTGCCCGTTGCCCCGTTAAGGCTAATTCATCAAAGAATTGGTGCGCGCCACTAATACTCATTTCACAGATTTGCGGCAAGTTAGTCTCACCAATAAACACATGACGTGCTTCTTGGCGTAAGCGTGAACCATGACAGCTTGCACATGGCTTAGTCGAAACAAATTTAGCTAGCTCTTCACGTACCGAGTTTGATTCGGTTTCACGGTAACGACGTTCCATATTATTGAGGATCCCCTCAAATGGATGGCGTCTTACGGTAATGTCACCACGATCGTTGATGTATTTAAACTCGATCTCTGTATTGCCAGAACCGTTTAAAATGACTTCTTTGACTTTCTTCGATAGCGAATCAAAGGGTGCTTCAACGTCAAACTTATAATGCTCAGAAAGTGATTTAAGCATTTGGAAATAGTAAAAATTACGTTTATCCCAGCCGCGTATAGCGCCGCCAGATAAACTTAATTCGCCATTTTGAATCACCCGTTCGGGATCGAAGTACTGCTGAACACCAAGCCCATCACAAGTACCACAGGCACCGGCTGGATTGTTAAACGAGAACAGGCGTGGTTCAAGCTCTTGCATACTATAACCACAGTGTGGACAGGCAAAATTGGCAGAAAATACCTGCTCTTCACCTTCTTCACCGGACATCGGTGCTATCACTACATTACCGCCTGATAGCTCTAAAGCGGTTTCAAAAGATTCGGCTAAGCGGATCTGTAGATCGTCACGAACTTTGAAGCGATCAACGACCACTTCAATGGTATGTTTTTTATGTAGTTCTAATGTTGGTGGATCGGAAAGATCGCAAACTTCACCATCAATACGGGCGCGGATATAACCTTGTGCAGCTAAGTTCGCCAGCGTTTTTACGTGCTCACCTTTACGCTCTTTAATGATAGGTGCCAGTAGCATTAGCTTACTGCCTTCTGGCATGGCTAAGACTTGGTCGACCATCTGACTCACAGTTTGCGCTGCAAGCGTAATGTCATGGGTTGGACAGCGAGGCTCACCGACACGGGCGTACAATAAACGTAGATAGTCGTAAATTTCGGTAATCGTACCAACGGTTGAACGTGGGTTGTGCGAGGTGGATTTCTGCTCGATGGAAATGGCAGGCGAAAGCCCTTCAATATGATCGACATCAGGCTTTTCCATCAGGGATAAAAACTGACGTGCGTAGGCAGAAAGAGATTCAACATAACGACGTTGACCTTCTGCATACAAGGTATCAAAAGCCAGAGAGGATTTCCCCGAACCTGATAACCCTGTGATAACGATGAGCTTATCGCGGGGGATCGTTAGATTAATATTTTTAAGGTTATGGGTGCGAGCACCCCTGACTTCGATGTTATCCATATCAGTGATGATTCTTTTATTTTATTTAACGACTAGTATTTCACAGCGGATCATAATGAGCAAAAAATACTGAGTAAAAACACAGTGAAATGGATAAAAAAAATCCCGCGGTTAAGCGGGATTGTGTGTTTATTTCTTGCCAGTTTTCTGTTGGGCTAGCTCTTTATGTTTACCTTTTTTGTAAACATGCTCAAAACAATAGTTAGTTGCATCGATATAGCCTTCAACACTACCACAGTCAAAACGTTTACCTTTAAACTTATATGCTAATACACAGCCTGTTTGTGCTTGTTGCATTAGGGCATCAGTAATTTGGATTTCGCCACCTTTACCGGGCTCTGTTTGTTCAATAATGTCAAAGATGTCAGGTGTAAGGATGTAGCGACCAATAATTGCTAAGTTACTTGGCGCAGTGCCGGGCTCTGGTTTTTCTACCATGTTATCAACACGGAATAGATCGTCACGTAGCATTTGACCTGAAATCACGCCGTACTTGTGTGTCTCTTCTTCTGGTACTTCTTCAACCGCGACAATGGAGCAGCGAAATTGCTTATAAAGCTCAGCCATTTGCGCCAGCACGCCTTGTTGTTCTTCATCGGTTACACAAAGGTCATCGGCAAGTATCACAGCAAAGGGTTCGTTACCTACAAGCTCACGTCCTGTTAGGATCGCATGGCCTAAGCCTTTCATTTCACGCTGACGAATGTAAGTGAAGTACGCTGAATCAATAATGTCGCGAATATCAACCAATAGCTCTTCTTTGTTAGTACCACTGATTTGATGCTCAAGCTCGTAATTCTTATCAAAGTGATCCATCAAGGTGTTTTTACCACGACCTGTCACAATACAAATGCGGTTCATGCCTGCTTGGATTGCTTCATCTACGCCATATTCAATCAAGGGTTTGTTAACTACGGGCATCATTTCTTTTGGCATTGATTTGGTTGCGGGTAAAAAGCGCGTACCGTAGCCTGCGGCAGGAAAGAGACATTTTTTTATCATCGTACATCCTAGTATGTATATAAAGTTATTACGTTTTATACTGCTATATTATTAAAGACTTAATGCATATATCAGCAAATAGAGCACCTTTCTTTTTAAATGCGAAAGACTTCATTATTTGCGACTTTAAAGTTTGTTACTTCAGATCGTAGACACGAACATAATCGATTAAAAATTCCTGTGGAAAAATAGAGTTATCTATTCCTTTCTGTCCCCCCCAGCCACCACCGATAGCGAGGTTTAAAATCAGGTACATTGGCTTATCAAATGGCCAGGCTTCACCGTTACGCTGCTGGGTATGATAGAGCTTACCATCGTAGTAGAAGCGAACTTCATTACTATCCCATTCTGTTGCGTAAGTGTGGAAACCATCTTCTAATTTGTCATCTTGGATCACGCCTGGTATGGAGTTACCTAAAGTCTGGTTACGATCCGATTTATGGGTCGTAGAGTATGCAAAGTGTGGGTTGTAGCCAACATACTCCATGATGTCGATTTCACCACATGCAGGCCAGCCAACGGTTTTAATGTTGTCGCCGAGTAGCCAAATAGCAGGCCATGTGCCACGCCCTTGCGGTAGTTTTGCGCGTACTTCAACGCGTTTATGTACCCAAGAATGTTTTCCCGCGGTGGTTAAACTGGCTGAGGTGTAATAGGCGTCTTTACGTTGTTGATACCACTGAGTGCCCTTGGGATTGTAATCTGCATTTGGTACGGTTTCTTTCAGCGCTTCAATCACCAAGTTTCCATTTTCAATACGCGAGTTTTTACTGCTGGTGGTGTAGTACTGATCTTCTTGATTACGAATAAACTTTGTTTCGTATGTCCAATCTTTAGGGTTCGGACGTGTACCTGAATTGAACTCATCCGCCCATATTAAACGTTTGTGTTGTTTATCAACAACGTGAGATGAAGTGTCGTGTTGCGCGGCAAAGCTATAGCCAGAAAATAAAAGTAATGTGCTAGCAAGAAGTGTTTTTTTCATGACAAAACCTATTTGTTAAGTGCTCTATTGAGACGCTTTTTTACGGGTAGCGATAATAATAATGCTGAGTGTGGATATTTAATCATGTCGATAAATGCCGAAAGATCTTTGTGCTTTAACTTGGCAACGATCTCTAAATATTTACGCGCTGTGTTCATATTTTTAGTGCGATATTGCTGAGCGTTTACCGCACTGGCATCAAAGTTAAAGCTATTAACTAATTGGGTGTCATATTTCAGCAAGGTATCGATATGTTCGATATTAATGACACGTGAGATAGACCCTTCGCGAATGGTATAAATATAGCCGCAGTAATCGACAACTTGCGCTTTTGCACCAAAAGCGAGGCAATTAGCCAAGAAATAATAGTCTTCGCCAATCTTCACTTCTGGCCAATATCGCACTTGATGTTGTTTGATAAACGCATTGCGAAACAGTGGCTTAACATAACCTGTTGAATGTACATCACTGAACATTAAATTGGTTGCAATGAGGTGGGCAAGGCTGAAGTCGCCAACAGGTAATTCAGCACGGTTATAAATCGGTGTTGTTTGTACACCATCTGCGGTTTGTTCACAGAAGTTATCAATAATGATGTCGGTATCATTCGCTGCCATTTTTAGCATGACAGAAAGGCGCTCTGGTTGCATCGCGTCATCAGAATCGACCACTGCAATCCATTCACCTTGTGCCGCTTGAAAACCAATATTTCGCGCTGCACCCGGCCCACCATTTTGTTCACTAGTGAGCACTTTTACCCGAGGGTCGGGATGTTTGCTGACAACTTCCACGGTATTGTCGGTTGATGCGTCATCGACCACTAACACTTCAAGCTCAACGTCGGTTTGCTGCAAAACAGAATCAATGGCTTGAGTAATAAATTGAGCAGAGTTCCATGCCGCCATGACAACGGAAACTTGAATTGGATTTGCCATCTATAGAATCTCGTAATAAGTCAGATCAAGTGTAGCTTTTAACGTTGGCAAATAAGCCGTAAAAGAACCCACAGCCATGGGTAAGATCGCCTAAGGAATTGAGGATGCTACGGCTTGGCAGTAATGCATCCGGCAGTAACATCAGTGCGCCTTTTGCTAAGTAAGCGGAGCCTTTGAATAGGCAGCGAGCATAGCTTTTTGCAGGAGAGTTAATGCAAGATTCAATTTGAAACTCGGTGGCACCAATACGGAAACGACGCTTGAGCGCCCATTTCACATTAAGACGCTCTGGGCTAATAAACTCACTAATGATCGCATTTTGTACCCATAATATCTTGCCGTCATGACGACCAACTTGTTGGAACAATGCCTTATCTTCACCACCGAAAATCAGCTGGTTATTAAACGCTAATTGGTTTTGCGCAAAGAAGTGTAAATCAAGCAAAACGTTATTGGTTGCCGCCCAAGAAAGCGCAGCACCATCTGCCAGTTTACGTTCATGGTAAACCTTGGCTGCGGTATATAATGTTGCTGTGTCATCAGGATAAATTGGAAATTGTGGCCCTGTAGTCACTTGAACCTGATTATTTTGTAAGGCGACAAATAACGTTTGGATCCAGTTTGGATCGGCAATTGCGTCATCATCAACAAAAGCCAAATAATCAAAGCCTTGCTGTTGACCGAAGCGTAACCCGTTATTACGTGCGAAAGGGATACCTGCTGTAGTTTCCAATTGATGATGGATAGTAAAAGGGGTGTGCTGATACCGAGCAATCGCCTCAACTACCGCTTGATTGTGAGTTTTATTGTTTTCAACAACCAAAATATCAATGCTAAATGTATCATTGATATTTTGCTGCTGTAGGCTCTCAATACACTGGCAGAATGTCGCCATACGTGAGCCCGTAGTTAAGGTTGTGAGCAGTACTCTTTTCATAATTTAGCCACGAATAAAAACGAACAAGATCAGTGAGTGTCACCGTATTGAGTGAGGTGCTGTTTGCCTAATAAACCACTTACCACGCCGAGGTGTAGGGCAACGCGCAACTTCCAAAAATACTTTTGGCTGGTTTCTTGATTTATAAAGCGCAACGCATAGACATAACTAAATCCTGCTTTAGCGCCAGCGAGGAATGTCTGTTTTAAGCGATTGAAGGTACTCGCGTTATCGAGTAGTAACATCTTGCCGTGGGTTTGCCCACAACGAAAACGACGTTGATACAGCCAGTCATACTCGGTGCGTGCTAGTGGTACATGCTCAGAGGCTTCTGCCTGCTGAGAAAAGGCAATGGTGCCACCTTTCATCGTTAACTGACGAAAGAAAATCGAATCTTCACCGCCAGAGCAACCGTATTCCAAATCAAAGCGCAGTGGGTGCTGTCGAATAAAATCAAGGTTGATTAAGGTATTACCGGAGTTGGCGGTTTCAATCTTGCCACTTGGTGCGATGATTGGCTCTTTTACTGATTGTAAATCGAGCGCTTTCACCCATTCAGGTGCTTGCTCTGGGTAAATACTGCGTACTGGGCCTATCACCACATCTGCTTGTTCGCGTTGTGCGGTATCAAGATGGGCGCTTAGCCAGTTCTCTACCACAAATTCATCGTCATCAAGGAAGATCAAATATTGACTATGATTGAGTGCCCACTCCAAACAAGCATTACGCGCAATTGAGATATTAGAGGCTGGCGCATGGAGATAATGAATCGCTAATGGCGACTGCTTGGCGTAGTTTTCGATTAAGGCTTTTGAATTAGCGTCCACCGAGTTATCAGCGATCACGATCTGTATTTGTTTACCGTCGGGGATCGCGACCTTCGCCAAGCTATCGAGCGTGTCGGTAACTTCTTGGCGATGATATGTACATAAACCGATCGTAATTACATTAGGATCAATCATGAACAGGCTTCCTTCTGAAGGCTGGGAAGAGCAAGGCTGCACAAAAACCGAGTGACCAACCAAAGTGCATGATCATGGCTGGGATCCCTGAAAGCTTAGCACTGAGTGGGAACTGATCTGACTTACCCGTCGCGCCGACGAGTAAACAGGCGGCGATCCACAATAGAGCGGGTAGAGCAAAAATAAAATGCCACTCACTAAGCAATAACGCCATGAGTAATACAGGTACCACTGATAATGGGATCAACTGGCGCAGTTTCGGGATCGTGTGGTGCTTTATACAGTTAGCGGCACGACCTTTGCCATAGTTGTAGTATTGCTTAAATAGCGATTCTGGCGTTTTACGAGGGAAGTAAGTCATGTCCGTTTGACCCGTTAGCCAAATTTTGTAACCCGCATCGGTTAAACGCTTATCTAATTCTGCATCTTCGTTGGCGATGAAGGTTTCATCATAGCCTCCTACCGCGCGGTATGCCGATACTTTCATTAGTGCATGATGACCATGCTCAACCCACTTACCATCATTTTGTGCATTGCGGTGTGGTGAGCCACCGTTACCTAATTTGGAGTTTTGCGCGATAGCCGCTGATACTTGAAAAGGCGTGTGACCTTCGGTGTACATACTGACGACAACAGAATCCGCTTGGTGTTTTTCTGCTTCACTGAGTAAAGACGCAATGAAATCATCTGGGTACTGACCATGAGCATCAATACGAATGAAGTATTCATAATCGTCACCAAATTGATCCACCGCTAAGTTCATAGCAGCACTTTGGATCTTATCTGGGTTGTGAAGCAATACAATGTGATCATCTTTTTCAGACCAACGCTCCACGATTTCTTGCGTGCCGTCATGGCTGCCACCATCAACCACAACCAGTTTACTGTTGTCTGTTAATGATGGAGAAAAATGCGTTAAAAGATCACCAATATGATCAGCTTCGTTTAAACAAGGAATGATAATTAAACAGCTCAAAATATAACCTTTAAGTCTTAGTTAAAAAGCAGAAATCACTAGCGGAAGGTGATTTTTTTATTGGATAAATCAATCGATAAAAAGTGTCGTGAGAATAGGAGCAACAACACGATATAACAGCTTAAAAAGAGAATGGCGCTAAAGCACAAATTGAAAAACTCGTGAGTAAACGGCATTAAAGGCAGATTCATCGCAGCGAATGCAGTAATACCTAATGCGGTGTAAATAGGCCATAAACTTTTTAAATAGCGGTAAAACGAGGTGTTAATTTCACTGGTCACCAAGTAGGTCGAGGTGAAGAAATACAGTGCATTAACACCTAAGAAGCTCCACAGTACTGCATGAATATCAATGGTTGAGGCAAAGTACAATGTCGGCAGATAAATAGCCGCAATGATCATTTGTACTCTAAACCACAAGCGAGATCGGTTCGTCACGATGATCGCAGTTTTGTTGATCATGCTGTAAGAGATAAACAAAAATGCAATACAGAAAAACTGAAAATAACCTGCCGAGGTGATCCACTTTTCTGAGAACAAGAAATTGAAGATCGTCTCAGAATAGATAAAGCCATATACGAACAGTGGAGAGGTGATCGCCCCTGTAATGAATAAAGCTTGGTGGATCGCCCGTTGTAAACTTTGTTGATCGTTTTGGCTGTTGGATAAATACGGCAATGACATGTCATAAGACGTGCCAGTTAAGATATCGTTGATGATATTCGATAAGCGTTTGGCAATATTGAAAAAGCCTAAATCGTATTTACCTATGTTGCTACCAATCACAAAAGATTCAAAGTGGGTAGAAATGCTCTCAACGGTTGTGATTAAGGTGTTATATAAACCAAATTCCCACGTTTCTTTAATTAAGCTCCAGCGGAATGACCAGCCCAACATTTTACGAGTCGGAATGTAGACAGCAACCAAGTTGAAAATCGAAATAATAGTTTGTGATAACACCAGTGCCCAGATATTAAAATCAAAGTAAAGCAAACTGAGGATAGTCAAAGCTGAAACCATCGCACCTAAAATAGTGCGGTAGCCCAAGGCTTTGTATTTTTGCTCACGAACTAATATAAACGTGAGGGTATGACCTGCCGCATCAAAGGGCATTTTTATCGCCATTAAATAGAAAGCGAGATTAAATACCTGAGACTGAAAGCTAAAAAGGTTTAAGGAAATAACAAAGCAAGCGATCAGTGCAAAAGCGAATCCCGATAAACTAAGAAACGCTAAAATGGTACTAAATTCGCGCTTGCCAAACTCGTGGTATTTAACAATCGCGCTTTGCCAGCCTGAGGGCAGAAAACTTGAAATAATATAGATGATGGATAGTGCAAGGGCGACTAAACCAAAGTCTTCTGGAGCCAGTATTCTTGCCGTATAAGTAAATACAGCGAAGTTAATGATCGGCGGAAATAGCTTACTGGAAAACAGCCACAACATACCGGATATGGATGACTTAGACATAGGGATGTTCTTTGATGTTGGTATCTAAGAGAGAGGCTCTCTGGAAAGTAATACGACAAGTGAGAACACTTGCCGCATTGGCGCGGTAATTAGTCGAACTTACCGTCAGTGTCTTTAGACCAACGTGTTAACGCTGTTTGTAGGTTGCCTGGTAGTTCTATGTGGTTTTCAACTAACCAGCCAGGGTAAACATTGGTTGAGCGGATCAACTTCATCACGCGGTCAGGGTGAATACCTATGTTTAGAAAGTTCACCAATTGCAGTAATTTAGCCGCACCAAGTACCACAAATTTTGGCACCATATAGACTTTAACGTCTGGGAAGTGCTCTGCTTTAAATGCCTCGATGATTTGTTCTAGGGTATAACGATCAGGGTAAGCACCGTTAAATAATTCAAAGTTATTGTCTGTTGCACGTGCCACTTCAATGGCAAAGATCAAATCTTCCACATAGATACAGGCTTTAATGGTGTCTTTTCGACCTGGGTAGACAAAGAAGCCTTTACGCATCATTGCTGCAAGGCGAGTAAAGTTGCCGCCTTCACCTGGGCCAAAGACGACAGCAGGACGAACAATAGTCAGTTGATGCTCACTATTGCGTTCAAGCCATGCTTTATGGATTTGTTCAGCTAACATTTTCGAGTAGCCATAGGCTGAGTTTGGCGTTAATGGGCTATTTTCATCTTTTTGCTCTTCACCTGGACCGTATGGCGAAATTGAACTGGTAAAGACGATTTCTTTAATATTATTACGCTCAGCAAACTGACAAACGTTATTAGCCCCTGCAATATTGGTTTCGTAGTACTCGTGAGTGGGGTGCCCTGGTGTGGTGTGAATCGCAGCAAAGTTGTAAATACAGTCAATAGGCTCATCAATCACTAAATCATTGAGGTTTCTAACGTCATGGTTTATGTAAGTAACTTCATCGTGATGCACTTTAGGCTCGCGAATATCAATCGAATAAACCTTCACCCCTTCAGCAATAAATTTCTTGATGTAATGGGAAGCAATGAAACCGGAACCACCAAAAATAGCCACTGTTTTCATGAAATATTACCTTTATTATTTAATCTTTTTGCTTTGTGAGCGCTACTTTCTAGCTCAATCCAGCAAAAACAAAACATGACATGTGCGAGGGTGAATTGGGCAAACCAGTCAACTTCAAGCACACTTCTTGATATGAAAAACACAAAGTACGCAACGGGAATGAAATCACTTTTTTGAAAGTGTCCGCAGGCAATTAAACGAATGTTATAAAGCAGTCGTGCCAGTATCAAAAGGTAGATGGTGAGGCCGACATAACCGAAATGTACTGTCCAATGGATAAACATGTTATGGAAGTTAAATCCCACCCCTGGTGGTACTAAACCAATTTTCCACACCGCATCGCCGATCGGATTTCCAATCTGGAATATAGCATCATAGCCAGCACCTAAAATGGGCGCTTGGGCAATGGCCTTATCCCCTTCAGCCCAAATTAGTGTTCGGCTGGTTAAGGTTGGATCTTTCCCGATTTCAATCATGAAGTGGTTAAATTCAGGAGTGCCAAAGATGATATAGACAAAAATGATGACACACATAGCGAGCAAATAAAGCAGATTAACGGTCGCTTTTTGTGCGCGTTGGGTGATCGCAAAATTGGAGAAATGATATAAACAAAAGCACGCAAAAATAGAGCCAAAAGACGTTACTGTCGCCCCCAGAGATTTGGCTTTTAACAGGACAGCAATAGAAAAGACGATCGACAATAGCCCGATAATCTTTTCGACTTTATTTTTAGCTAGGGTGTAAAACAAACCAAATCCCACGAAAAAACCAATCGAAGCGGTTTGTGCTAAAAAGTTCTTACTACCAAGATAACCAATTAAAACGGTTTCTCCTGTCATACCGTTCGTCTCTACCCGGTGAGAGACTAAGCTCAGCGCCATAATAATAATGACGCTGCCTGATAAGCCGACAAAGAACTGTTCTTTTTTGATGTTATAGGCAACGGCAATACCTATCACAGTTGTTAAAATAAATTGTATTGATGAGCGAAATGTCGCTTCTGGATATTGTGACCATAATACGGAAAGCAAAGCGAGTATCGGGTAGACCATCACCATCCAATTATATTGGATTCCTAATAATGTTCGGTGAAGGTGGAATATAATAACGGTGCCACCGACAAGAATAAATAATAGGGCGGCCACCGATCCTAGAAAGGTATTCCAAACCAGTGCAGAAGTGATAAGGAAAGAGGCAGTAATACCTATTGCAGTATCTTTTTTAATTTCAAGCATCGTTATTATTTAAAGCGAGCGAATAACAGAGAGTTAACCGCCCGCTAAACCTTTTTAAATAGCGGTTACATCACTTTATTGATCATAACGGCATCGATATTGATCCCATATGCACTGAACTTATGTATCGCTTGCTCTATGTCATTACGTTTGGTTTTATTCGCAGCGACAGTTAAGAGATTTACATCTGATATTTTTGCCACAATTAAGGCATCGCTACTAATAAGGCTTGCTGGTGTATCGATAATGATCTTATCAACATGCTGTTTTAATTCATCAAGTATGGCATTAAAACGCGATGATGAAAGCAGCTCTTGGGGATCGGAAACGGGCTCACCAGCGTTAATGACAAGCAAATTATCGAGGTGAGATTTCGCCATAATATCATTGATAGAAAGCGTATTATTGAGCAGCTCACTTAATCCTTTCGGTGTTGATAGTGCCGTTCCACGGTTATGAAGATCGACATGGATCAATGCCACTTTCTCTGTTTGTGCTAATGATTGTGCCAGATTAACAGCAAGTGTAGTCTTTCCTTCATTGGCTAATGCAGATGTGATCATCACGGTACGTTGATCTGGGGTTAATGCTAAATTCAATGCGGTTCTTATGTTACGGATCCCTTCAAAGAAAGCGGGTTTTTCTTTGATATTTAGCGTTTGTTCATCAATAGGACCTTTCTTTTTCGCTAGACGTTTCACAAACGGGAGATCACCTAATGAAAAGAGTGCGAAGTAACGTTCAAACTCTTCTGATGATTCAACCGTGGTATCGAAAAACTGGATAGCAAAAAGAATACAGAGTGCTAAGCCAAAGCCAACAATACCTGCAATCAAAACATTCTTTTTAATATTAGGGCCTGACGGATAAGCTTTTAGTGCGTAGTCCGTAAAGTGGGCAATAGAATCTTTGTAGTTATCTGTTGCAAGAGTTTCTTTTTGGCGATCAAGAAAAGCTTGAAGTAGCCGCTTATTGGTATCCACTTCTTGTTTAAGTGACTGATAATGTAACTTTTTAACAGCAAGTGATTGGAACTCTTCTTTTTTCTTGTTTATTTCAGCGGTGAGATCTTGTTCTTGACGTTGGTTGCTTTCAAGTTCTTTATGAATACCTTCAACTAAACGTGTCAGCATGCGATCTTTGCGCGCACGAATAGCTCTTAGTTGAGATTCTGCTTCAAGCATTTTCTCATGTTTAGGACCGTAGCGTTTTGATAGCTCTGCAACCAGATTTTCAGCATCTGTTTCCGCGTTAGTGATGTCTCGAATTTGTGGGTGATTAGAGATTTCACTGATTGAATCTATTTGGTTGTAACTAAGATGACGATTACCTCTTAGTGTGGTGTAAAGGGACTCTGTTTGTAAGCGTTTATCAGTTACTGCCGCTAACCGATTGGTTAAGTTAATCAATTCACTATTAGCAAGTTCATCAACCGCAATCGTATTAACCAATTTCTCTTTGGCTAAGTAGTCAGTGAGTTTTTTCTCTGAAGTATTAAGTTGCGCTTTTAATTCGGTTAAGCGTGAGGTTAACCAGTCAGAGGCTTTTTTATTTGTCTCTTCATTAATATCGACATAATAATTGATGTAAGCCTGACCTACAGCATTAGCAATATTGGCTGCTAAAGTTGGATCTTTAGAGGTGTACGTCACCATTACTAATTGGGTTTTAGCAACAGGCGTGATCAATAAGTTTTTAGCAAAAATCTGCAATGCTTTTAATTGTTCTGGTGTGGTGTGAGTCAAACTATCATTGACACTTACACTGCCATCAGAAGGCTGTTTTAAATCAATCAGCCATTGCTTAATTCTGGCTTTTATTGAACCGTGTTGTGATGCATCCGTCCCCATAAACGCAGCATTATTCGTGAGATCTAAATTCGAGATCACTTTTGCGGCAATCACATTGGAACGCAATAATGCATATTGTGTGGCATAAAATTCTTTTTGCGTAGGATCGTAATTGGGCAAAGTTTGCAATGAAATCGGTTTTAGTGGTGTTGCATCAATCATTAATGTTGATGTTGCTGAATAAGAGTTCGTTGCTAATGGAGACTTCAAAAAAACGACAGTACAGAAAACCACGGTCAGTAACACAATCCACTGCCAATTATTTTTGATGCGATTAAAATATTTAGAGAAATTAATCGTTTCGTCTTTTACAACCAACTCTTCTGGTGATTTAAATAACATATTAATTTAACTCTATAAAAATTAGAAAAAGCTTTGTCCAACGACAATGATATCGCCAGGTTGAATTTCCATATTGACACTGGCATCGTCAGTTTTTAATTTGTTGTCAGCATCTTTAATGGTGATGTCATCCGTGTCAGCGCGATCGGTAAAACCGCCAGCAAGTGCAACGGCTTTTTCTACACTCAGATTCGGTTGATACTCGTAACCACCAGGTCTTCTTACTTCACCTCCCACGTAAATTTGTTTGAAGTTCAGCAGATTTACCATCACTTGAGGATTAAGAAGGTAGTCACCTTTTAATCCTTGTGTGATTTCATTTTTAACTTGCGATAAGGTACGACCTTTTAATGTGATAGCGCCAAGGTAAGGGTAATTAATTTGGCCACTGTCAGGAATCAGGATTTCATCAAACGATAAATTGTCTTCGCCATAGACTTTTATTTGGATCTTATCACCGGGGGACAGTTGGTAATGTGTTGTATCAATTTGTGCCGCATAAACATGGGGAACAAAGGCAAATAAAAATAAGCATAAGTACGCTTTTAATTTATTTTTCATAGCGAATCCAATTTAAAATTAGCAGAAAAGTAGACAATATTTTGGTCGTAATCATTGATAGGGACGGTCGAGCGATTACTTTCTTTTGTCCATCCAGTAACAAAGGTTAAATAATTTCTAAAGACATACCCGATAGAGGTTTCATAGCCTGTGGTTTTATCGGTTCGAAGACCACTGGTATATTCGTCGGTTAAATAGTTTGCCTTAACTTCGCTGTACAGTCGGTTAAGCCAAAAGTGTTTCCATGAAAAATCGTAATACGTTTCTTTGCGATAATCGTTTTTGGCATCAGGGTCGAGAATTTCTCGTTTTGTCTCTAATCGAAATGTTGAACGTTTTACTGGTGACCAAGCGAAATCACCTCGCCATGTTAAGCCACTAAACGTTGGACGATCGGCTTGAGCAAAGCTTTTATTTTGCCAGCCAAGCATCAGTGAACCATTGGTATCTTTATTGATGCCTAATTTTGATCCCAAAAAGAAATAGCTCGTATTGTTATCAAGAGTGCTGCCTTCAAATCGATTATAGAGATAAGTACGATCTTGATTTTCTATTCGGATAAAAAACGCACTCACATCGGAAGGGCGGTAAGTAAATTGACCTTCCAGTAATAGATCATTGAAGTCATCAAAACGAGTCGAAGATAAATCACCAGGAGCCGGTAAGTATCGGTAGTTCTTAAAACGCTTAGTGTTAAAACCAGCACCAAACTCTAATCGCCCTCGTGCCCATTGTGCCCCATATATGTAATCAAGCATGCCGTGCTGCGCATCGTATTTAACCGGTTCAGTTACATAGGGAAGAAGATCATCGCGAATGTCGGAACGGCCGTCATGTGATTGTATATATTGATATTTGAACTTTATTTTATTACGCATTGTAAAATGCTGCTCAATATCTAATTCTAAGTTTTGATCAATAAAATTATCTTGTTCACTGTTTAAGAACGTTGCTTTCTTAGCATAGTAGGTAAGATCATAAGTATTGGTACTTTTTTCACCATTAATAATAAATCCGGGCGTTAGCTCTATAACAGGAGACGAAATAGGATTTTTGGCTACTTGGGTAATATTATCGTTAATTAAATATTTACTGAAGATAAAAGGACTTACTTTTACATGTAAAGGGTTAGCCCATACAGAAAAAGTCATACAGCTTGATAATAATAGAAGTACTATTTTTAAACGCATGTCTTTTTTGTGTTCTCTAAATTAGATACTAAAAATGAATAAGCCTACGACTCTGAGGCGTGTGTTATATGATAGGTTTCGATTATTTTTTTTACGCTACCGCCCTTAGGTTAAAGCTCCCAAAGTGCTTGTGGTGTTAACGCTAGAGTGACATTTTGTTGTCTTTTCTTTGAAATTAGCTTTAAAACGTCAGAAAAAGGTATCACATTAACTATTTCTGACACTTTACTTGGTGTTTGTTACATCTAAGTTATGGCGTTAAAAGTAAGTCAATGGTAGCTGCAAAATCATAGGGTTACAATTTTATAATTTTCAATAGTGGTAGTTTGTCCTGATATCACAATGAGTGATGATTTAGCTATCCTTGATTTGTACTACTATTGTTTTATCTCGATATAGGATAACGCGATAATTTGTGAAAGTGTCAGAAAATTGACATATTTGCATGGCACAACATTTTGCGCCAGTTGAGGTAAAGATATTTAGCTGATATCCGCTGAAATTGTGATTGCCGTTTTTATTGCGTTGTACTTGGACTATGTAAAAATTCTACTAGCGTGATAAACTGCGCGATTGAGTATAAACTTTCAATAAGCGGCTATTAGAAACCAATAGTACGCTATCAGATTTGGAGTGAACTATGGCCAGTCGTGGCGTAAATAAGGTTATCTTAGTCGGTAACTTAGGAAATGATCCTGAAGTTCGTTACATGCCAAATGGCGGTGCAGTAGCAAATATTACTATTGCGACATCAGAATCATGGCGTGATAAAAATACTGGCGAGCAGCGTGAAAAAACCGAATGGCACCGC
This sequence comes from Photobacterium sp. GB-72, assembly GCF_003026095.1. Taxonomy (NCBI): domain Bacteria; kingdom Pseudomonadati; phylum Pseudomonadota; class Gammaproteobacteria; order Vibrionales; family Vibrionaceae; genus Photobacterium; species Photobacterium sp. GB-72. The sequence continues at coordinate 28,782 of NZ_PYNV01000004.1, forward strand.
GTTGCTTTATACGGTAAGTTAGCAGAAGTTGCTGGTGAATACTTACGTAAAGGTTCACAAGTGTACATTGAAGGCCAATTACAGACGCGTAAATGGCAGAACCAGCAAGGTCAAGATCAGTACACAACAGAAGTGGTTGTTCAAGGCTTTAACGGTACTATGCAAATGCTTGGTGGTCGTCAAAACCAAGGCGGCCAAGCGCAAATGGGTGGCCAACAGCAAAACAATAATTGGGGTCAGCCTCAGCAGCCGGCTTCAGCACCTGCTCCTCAGCAGAACTATGCGCCGCAGCAGCAATCAGCACCACAGCAGCAGGCTCCTCAACAGCCTCAGCAGCAGTACAATGAGCCACCAATGGATTTTGACGACGATATCCCGTTCTGACGGTTACCAGAGGCTGGTTTTTGTTAAGTATTAACTATTAAGTTATTTATAACAGTAGTTTAAATAAAAAGTTTACAGATAGTGTTGTAACTTCTGTAAACTTTTTTTATGCTATCCTTATTACTTTTGGGTTACCTTGTATTTCTGTAAAATTTTGTGAGTTTAGGGACGAAATGAAAATAAAGAAATTTAAAATGGAGAGTGGAGAAAACTACTCCATTCTTTTAGGTGAGGATGGTATGCCGTTGCCATACCACAATCTGTTTGTCACCCTACATTACAGAAATCAATCTAAGGCAAGTAACACCTGCTATCGTGTTTTTGAGCATCTTCGATTTCTAGAGGAAATTTGTCAGTTTGAAAAGATTGATCTCATTGAACGATGCAAGACAGGTAACTTTCTAACCAAGAAAGATTTTGAGAACATCAAAAAGCACTCAACGTTCCAAGTCGAATCATTCCGTGAAATGGTTGCCAGACATAAATCCTCAAATGTAGTGAGTATCAAGAAAAAGAAAGTCGAAACGGCTAGAGCAAATATAGTTGCCAATCCAGATGGCGATATCTCACCACAAACGACTTACACTCGATTAACGGTGTATGCGCAATTTATTGGTTGGCTAGAAGAAGAACTATTCCCCTACAAGGATTCTATGGCTGAGTTTGAGTTGAAAAAAATCAGGGGGAACAAGTTTGCCACCAGTGATGAAGCTCTTGACTGGGGGGATTGGAAATCACTTGAGCCTGTGGAGGAAATGCGAGTTTTTGATGTTGTTCGCCCTGATTCTCCTGAAAACCCTTGGAAGTCGGAATCTCTCCGTTACCGAAACCAACTTATAGTAAACATGTTATTTGCCATTGGTTGTCGCCGAGGTGAACTGCTCAAGATTAGAGTAAAAACGGATAATCATTCATCAGACATTAAGCAACGCTCAGTAGATGGTCGTTATTTCGTGGAGCTTCGCTCTAAAACTGACTACAGCGATACACGCTCAGATAGACCTGAAGCAAAGACCCTAGGGCGATACATACCGATGGACAAGCGCTTGGTTGCTATGTATGAAAATTACCTTATCTATCATCGTTCTAATGCCACTGGTTCTGAACATATCGAGTATTTGTTCGTTACCCACAACCACAAGACACATACCAATGCTGCATTATCTCTAGCTCAGGTGAATAAGATTTTTCGAGAGATTTCTGAGGTTGTTGGCTTTAGGGTTCACCCACACGCAGCCCGCCACACATGGAACGATAGATACAGTAAGCTTGCGGATAGACTCATTGCAGAAGGGAAAACAACGGAAGCTAAATCAGAAGCCGATAGGCGAAAGTTGATGGGGTGGTCGGAAAACTCAAAAAGCGCAAAGCGTTACGCTAAGCGGCATGATGATAAACGTGCTATGGGTATGGCGCTAGAACTCCAAGAAGAAGGCTCAACCGCAATAAACTCAATCGTCGGGCAATATGACGAAGATTTCTAAGTAAAGGAATAATAATTTGAATCACGATTTTGTGAATTTTGATCTTGCTACCGATAGCAAGGTAACAACATGTATTTCATTTAATGGCTTTGAGTTTGATTACCTTTCCGACCGATGGACTCTCAATCGGAATGTCACAGTATTGGTGGATTTCTTAGATTCTTTTGTGCTGCCGTTACAAGAGGATATTCGGGAAACGTTAGTGTTCTACGCTGAGACATCATCTGCTAAACACACGCAAAATATAGCGGTACACCTTAAACTTTACCAAACAATCACAGGTCAAAATGACTTAACTGAACAGGGTTTTGCATCGTTTAAAAATAAGCTACCTAAGAAGGATTGGTATAAGGTATCAATTGTAAGAGGAATGATACGCCAGATGCGATTCTTAGGGTTAGACAAGCATATTGATGACGCAGTATTTAAGCTGACAGATCAATGGAAATTAGGTGGTAATGATAAAGGGGTTGCTGTACTTACTCTTGATCCTGAGACTGGCCCGTTCAGTGATTTAGAGTTTGAAGCGATTGGTCTACATGCTGCCCATCGTTATGCTGAAGGAAAACTTCATGATGATGAGTATGCTTGCCTTTCCATGTTTAAAGCTTCAGGTCGTCGACCAGTTCAAATTGCCTCAATAAAATGTAAAGACTTCTCATATTCTGCTAAGTACACGGGTAGCCCAATGTATGTGGTGCTTATTCCTAAGGCAAAGGTTCGTGGCGGGAAGTTTCGTTGCATCCTTAAGCCATATGCTTTGGTTAACTCTGTCGCACAAGTCGTTGAGCAGCATATCAAAGAGCAGACAGTTAGAGTGGAATATGCCCTTGGTCGTAAGATGACGACTGAAGAGAAAGGTGAGCTACCTTTATTTATCGACGTTGACGTTATTGAGGAAATTCAATCAATTGGCGCTGACTCCTTGATAGATTATTTGAAATCTGAGCTACCTCATATCAAGACGAGTAACCTTACACGCAAGCTAAGTGGTGCTATCAAAAAATTGGGGATTATCAGTGAGCGAACTGGTGAACCATTAAAGTCAACGAGTTACCGATTTCGTTATACTTTGGGGACTAGGGCTGCAAGGGAAGGTGCTGGTACGCTTACCATTGCTAACCTGCTTGACCATGCTGATACACAGAATGTTCACGTTTATACTGCCAATACGCCAGAGCATGCGGTTTATATTTCAAAAATCATGAACCAACCGTTGGCTCGGTATGCTTCTGCATTCGCTGGTAAGTTGGTTGAAGATGAAGCCGAAGCCAATGCTGAAAATGCAGGGGCGGCACGTATTCCTTGCCGTGAAAAAGATTGTGATGTCGGTTCCTGTGGTACAAGTTGTTTCTGCCAAGATTATGCCCCTATTGCATGTTACCTTTGCCCTAAGTTCCGCCCATGGGCACATGCCCCACACCACCTCATTCTTGAATGGCTAGTCGAAGAGAGGGAACGATTAAAAGTAGACACGAATGGTGACATGCAAATCGTCTCAATTAATGACCGTGCCATCCTTGCGGTATGCCAAGTGATCCAGCTATGTAGGGAGTATAACAATGGCTGATGTATTGATTTTTAAGCCTAAGCATGAACTTGAGCATACAAAGAACCAAGCTGATTTCATTGAGTTCGGACGTCAAATTGCACCACTTAACGATAATTATATCTATGAAGAACATTACTGGAATAAAGTAGGTAACTTCACCATTTTTGGAGCTTCGAACCAAAGTAGAAAGCCAGAAGATTTACTAGATCAATCTTTAATTCCTTTTGCAAAGGCTTACGTTACCTATGGTGGTGGGACTAAAGCAGGCATTAACGTTAAGTTCCAAGCTTTACGCGCAATCAATACTGCTTGGCAGCGGTTACACAAGGGTGAAGATTTTGAAACAACCAAACTTACGGGAAAGGACTTCAATGAAGCTCAAACCGTAGTGAAGGAATCGTTAAGTGCAGGTGCTGCTTATCAAGCTGGGCGTGGTTTAAACAATCTTCTCAAGTTTTTGGTAGAGTATAAGTTACTCAAGTCATTTACTTGGAAGAGCGGAATCAGAAAGCCTACTGAAAATGCAACAGGGGACGATGCTGACAAAAAAAGGCAAGACAAAATGCCTGACGATAATGCTTTGATGGCACTTGCCTTCGTCAATGCACAAAAAACAGAAGACTTGAGTCCACGAGATATCTTCACTGTATCGACAATGAGCTTGTTGATGTCAGCCCCTAATCGTGGTTCTGAGCCGCTATATTTGCTTGCCAACCCTTTTTATCATAAAAAGTTGAAAGTTTGGGAAGTGCTTAAAATGGATGGTTTCACGAAAGATGACGTGAAGGCAATCCTTAAATACCAAGAAGAGAATAATATTGTTTTAGGGGCTGCTCGTGGTGTTGTATTTGACGATTTAGGCAATCTAACCGAGGACTCTCAGGAGAGTGATAGTGAATATCTAGACCTTAATGCAACAATCCAACTTAAGGGAATCAAATGGTATTCAGGTAAGGAGTTTGGGCATGCTCACAAATGGATACCAACGTGTATGTATGCCGTTGTTGATATGGCTATTGAACGTTTGCGAGTGCTGTCAGAGCCTGCTCGAACGTTTGCGAAGATGCTTGAAGATACTTCGGACTTCCCTCGACATGAACTTTGCCCTGATGTCCCAGAAGATCAGCTCCTGACGATGGATGAGGCAGCAATGGCACTGGGGCTTGATTTACCGAGTTATGGTGTCCTTTCTGATGCAAATAATCGTAAGAAATGGCACACAGCTAGAAACCAACTCTTAAAGCGCAAGGGCATCTTGCGAGAAAATTATCGAGTTACGCTTCGAGATTTGAATTTAATAGTCCGAAAAGATCTGCCAGAAGGTTTTCCATATATTTCATTTAATAATGGTAATGGGCGTGTAAAGGTTAAGTGGTCTGAAGCGTTATATGCTGGATTCGCTAATGACTTGGATACTATTAAGTCAAGCATTTCCACTGAGTTGCACATCCCGACTATTAATACGTTAAATGAAGACCTTGCACCTACAAGAAAAAAGAACAAAAAAACAGGTGAACTACGAACAGGTGCATTCTCGGTTTTTCAGCGTTGGGGACAAGGAGACTTGAGTATAACCTCACACCAAATCCGTCATATGTTGGACACCATGGCGGCAGTGAATGGTATGGATGGCAAGCTACGGGCGAATTGGGCGATGCGTAGTGACCCTAGACACAACTGTTATTACGACCATACAACTCCTGAGGAGTATGGTGCTGACTTTATTGAAGGCCGAGAAGAAGAGGTTGCTTCCCAAGGCTTGATGGAAAACCCTACCACCGGGGTTACTCAATTTCAGTTGCAGGTTGCGACACCACGAACGCTTCAAGAGCTGAACACTAAAGCAGCACTGACAGCGCATACGAACGAATTTGGTATGTGTGTGACGTCCTATATGGCAGAACCTTGTACGAAGTACAGAGACTGCATTAACTGCGATAAACAGGTTTGTGAGAAGGGTGATGATGGCAAATGCGAGCGTATCCGCAAACGTTTGAAAGACGAAAAAAGGCTGCTCAAAATGGACAAAAAGGCGGTTGATGATGGTGTTCAGGGGGCTGTACAGTTCTATGAACGCAGGAAACTAACTACAGAACGCTGTGAACAACTGCTTGCGATGATGGAAGACCCAAACATTGAGGATGGTTCTCTTATTAGGCTGCTGAACGTAGAAGATGTCACTCAGCTAGATCGAGCAATGGATGCCAATGGTAAAAAGCGCTTACCTAAGATTGAGAACTACCAACGAATCAAAGCCACTCAAAAGACCAAGAGGGTTACGGTTGATGAAATGATTGGTATTGAGAGTATTCCAGAATCATTTGATGACGAACTATTTGATGCTTTAGATGAAATGAATACGATGGATTTTTTTGAGGATTGATTGTTGTGGCTAAACACTTAACAGACACAGATATTAGCAACGTTTGTGAGCTTCTGGATGATTGGCCAACAGACTCCAAACTAACATGGGATAGATTGGTAGAGGCTGTGGCGCATGATTACAAGCTCACTACCACTAGGCAAACATTGCAGAAACAGCCTCGTATTAAGATAGCATATACTGAAGTTAAGAGTCTTGTTTCTGGTAACTCTCCAAAAGCTACTGCTGCTCGCAATAGACTCTTACCATCTAGTTTGAAGGCGGCTGCTGACCAGTTGGAAAAAAAGGAGCGAAGGATCAAGCGACTTGAGACTGAGAATCGTCGGCTCTTAGAGCAATTCCAGACTTGGCTGCACAATGCAACTCAGCACGGCATTACGATTGAGCAACTAAGCGAACCATTACCCTCAAAAAGTAGTAAGTGATGTCACCAGTCCACGCGTATGAACTCATTGCAAAAACGAGCACAGTCCAACCGTTTGGACTCATTGCAAAAACGAGTACAGTCCAACCGTGTGGACTCATGATAAATGAGTCTGTTGCGCCATGTATAAACTTGCGTACACATGACTCTTTCTATCTGCTGTTGACGTTTTTTGAAACCCTTAAAGAATTCGTCCAATTCCGTTGCGCCTGTCTTGTTCAATCTCACTGTATTGAAGATAGCTGACGACTAGTTTTATCGCATCATCATGGAGTATATCTACACTCAAGAGGTATATGTTGCCTTTCCTCACCTCGTCTTGGAGATGGCAGCAGTTATCAGCGAAATGAGACGTGTGCTGATTTCCTACTTCGACGTATTTGATCGAGCATATTTTTGCACTGCTGCCACAGTTTACGAACCTTGCGTTTGTCGACTTCCCTTAACCTTCATCGAACTAGAAACTTGTCCTTCAAACTTCTTTAAAAATCCATCTACATTTAGACCAGAAAAGAACGATAGAGCATATAGCAACGTCTCAGGATGTTCTGCTGATGTCGAACCAACAGCGACAAGACCCGTCGTGATAACAAGGTAAGTGACGTAACCCATTAGGCCAGAAGTAATAGGTCGGAATAAATACCAAACTAACCAAGCTGAATCCCATTGTTTTCTTTGACTATAATTCAAGTACACCGCTCTAAGGCAATATAAGACACCGCCACTGATTGCAACTAGCACACACTCTATAATCGGATTAATTGAAACAACCCATTCAGGGGTTGTATCTATGTTAGCTAAATACCAAACCCATATGGACACAGCTAACAAGGAAATTAGGTAGACACCTACACCTATAGCACTCCATAAATCTCTCAGTGTATATATCTTAGCCTTTGAAGGTTTTTCCAAAGGTGTTGCTTGTTGTTCTTCATTTGGCATTGAATTGATATTCCTTTTTGCCGTCAGTTAGGGCGACATAACTTTGCTCGATCCCTTTTGTTCCAAGGATTAGCATGATGAAATAGTTAAGCTGATGCTGAGAGTCCAAGAAAGTGCTTCTAATAGCCTGAGTGTCGTCCAAAGAAGGGGTAGGTAGGCTACAGGGGTGAGTGTGCCAGTCGCCGAGGTAATGCAGCCCATTATTGAAGTTCTCTTGTATGGTTTTATTTGCTTCACGTTTGTTCCATGAGAAACCAAAGCGTGACCTCTTATCTGCTATGCTGGGCGTAGATACTGATTGGATAGTAACTACTCCTGAGCGAATTTCTCCGAACAGAAAACCACCAGCCTCATTTTTGTTTCCGGTTTGTTTGTAATGATGCAATTGCTTAACGGCTTTTTCCGAAAAATACACCGATAGCCCATCTAGTGATTGAGAGGTGAATTGAACTTGTGTCATTTTATTAGAAGACTTTAAGAATTTTTGAACCGTCATCTATCATTCCGTGTTTCTGTTCCCAATCGTCATTCCATTTACCACCAACAGAATCTAAAAGCATGCGACTACCTACCCATACTCGGTAGCTGTCTGCTTGAGAGCCATTGCACGCTAGCTCGGTAATGGCATCTACTATCATACTATGGCCGAAACTAAGCTCTACACCGCCATACGGCTGAAATACGCCGCCACAGAAGTGAGTATCCTTAGTGGTTCGGTGATTGAACTTAGCGCAGCTTAAAAGTAGGTCTCCGGTGTTATCAAACAAAGAGCCATAGTTGAAGCTACCACTGTTGTTGATGTAGCAATGAGTAGCTACTGCGTGCGCCTCGGTAAAGCAGAAAGCAACGCTACAAGTAAGTCTCCCTCTCTCTATGAGGTCTTGTATGGCTTTGTCTGAGGCCCATTCCGCAGTAGCACTAACGATTAAGTCGCACTCTGAGGTTAGGATGTCTACAGTTTTGCCGTTTTCGAACCACTCTTGTGTCCCTGCATGTAGGACTTCTGCCCAAGGGTAGTTTCTTTCTATATAGTGCTTGCATGCCTCTGCTTTATTAACGCCGACGTAGGTCATGCCAAGAAGGTGTCGACCTACATTCGCAGCCTCTAGTGACTCACCGTCACACAGCACGAACTTACGGAAGCCTGCCTTTACGAGTAACGGGAGTAAACTAGAGCCTATAGAGCCAAGTCCAATAATACCAATGGTAGTTCCACTAGTTGTGGATAAGAGGGGGTTAGAGTCTCTACCTAGAACCCATGACGGGTCTCTTCGTTCCACATCCATACCGCGAACACCTAACTGAATACATCTAGTATCTAGAAAGCGTAGGGGTATATGGGTGTCTCTAAAGCCGTTTCCTATTGTAGATTCGTGTAGATCGAGTTGCCCAGCATGACCTCTCGTTCCTATACCGCCAACGCAGCTCATTGCTGTAATGACTGCCCCATTAGGGGTGTTTGTCTGGATTAAGAACGCAGGGTAGCGACGACTAGAACCTAATATTGTTGCGACTGCTTCTGCCGCCATAACTGGATTGCCACACTGATACTCAAGAATAGAAAGAATTTCTCCGAGATTCGTAGGGTACTCGGATGGCTTCCAAGCTTCACTTAGATTGATAAGTAGGGTAGTTGAACAAAACTTTTGGTTTGGTTTGATTCCGGTGTTGCTTAGCCAGTTATCAAGCTGCTCTTTTGTTTCGGCGAAGATAGTGCCTTTGCTGCTCTCATAAGCCACGTAGATCTCACGAGTCCTAGTGTCTTTGACATTACATAAGCAGGTAGCTTTCTTTTCTTTCAGAGGGGGGGTGTACGAGCGAACCCAATAGCTAAGTAAACCAGCACTGAAGTCGCTATCGAGACTGCCAGAAATTGTATCTTTTACGAGTGAGTGACTGTCTTTGACTAGGTGCTCAACATAAGTAATATCTTGTGGATCGAAAGATACCTCATCCCCCCAAACACAAAGCTTTCCGCGTTCTTCAACGTGCGGATACTTTAGTATTTCCAATGCTGGGTGTGTGTAGATATGCGGTGCACTGAATGGGAAACTGGCTCTGGCCGCCACGATTAACTGGATTGCCTTGTCTTCCTCTGGATGCTTAATTTCAGTTTGGATGCGCCAAATGGCAGCATACAGGCTTGAGGGTATTCCCAAGCCCTTAATATCCCTTTCGGATATTCGTTTAGCCGAATACCCTGTGAAAAGGAGTTGACCTAATGCATCAATAGAATCTGTGCGTTCATTAGGCATAAGTGGTTTTTCCACCTTTTTTAACGGCAGCCGGATTTACAACCTTAGAGAAGTTACGCGCTTCAGCCTTTGTGGTCTTAGTGGGTTTGTTGTTCTCAAACGTAATGAACAGTGAGTTAGGGTTACCATCACTGTCTTCACCTTGCTCCGCGACAGCCAAAAATTGACCGCCATTGTTGCCAGTTAGGATTTTTTCGTATTCATCTCTAGCTAACTGGGAAGGTGGTGTAGAATTACCAAACTCGTTACTGCTGCAAAGAATCAATGCATTTTCGTTCGCGAAGCTCAAAGCCGCGTGAGCTGACGCATTTAATTGTGGGTCATCGCACTTTGATTCACTGTCATTAGATAGTGAGCGCCAAGAGCAGTGGTGAGGGGCAAGAAGCACATCGTAAGCAAGCTCATTAAGTTGCCCTGTAGCTTCAAGTTTGTCATAAAGTACCTCCCAACACTTAACCTCTGCATCACCACCTATGAGGAACGATTTTTTGTGGGTGACATCGCAGTTAAGGGTTTCATCATAGAAAGCATGGTCTAAATCGAATCGGATAATAGTGCTGGAGTTATTCTTTGTTAGCTCTTCTTCGTCTTCAGCTACCTCTTGTTTGTCAGCGGGCGCGAGTAAGTAGGCGTTCAGTGATTGATCGTCAATACCGGACATGTGACCGAACGAGGTATAAAGTTCCGCTACAATCTGTTTAATATCATCGGTCTTTCCGTCCTCATCAGAAGACAAAATAATAACGCGATTGCCTTCGTCGCCAATAGAGCCGCCATCACGGTATAGCTTAACTCGACGCTTAACTTCAGTGTTGAATTTAACAGCATCGTCGCAGAGAGTGTTGTTACCATCGCAACCTGCCGCGGTAGCGCGGCGGAAGACACGAGGGGAGGACCATATTTCATTAATGCGAATCTTGGTTGAGTTGTCGCTCCAGTTATCTGGGTTGCCTCTATAAAACATAGTGCTGAAGCCAGTTATGTGATCTTTGTCTGGATGTGTGAGAACGAAAACGTCAACGTAAGGGCGGCCTTTGTCGTCAGTGTTTAGACGATCTTTTAGTCTTTCCTCTAAATATTCGTAATCAGAACCAGACTTGCGGTAGCAGTCAATTAAAATTGTTTTTCCATTTGCTGTAGTGATTAGGGTCATATCTCCGTTACCAACAGGGAAAACCTCAATTGATGGTACTGGCATAACTTGCTCCATTAGATAAAGATGGTAAAAGCATTAGTTCGCTTTCATATCAGACTGCTAATGAAAAATAAAATACAACGTTTGAAAATAATAACTTATTCACGTTTTTTATTAATTAATTTAGATGTTTACGGCCAAATAGAGCACAAATTTAGTCTGAAGGGATTATCTTGTTGATCAAAGGATATGATTGACTGAACTTCACCATCAATACTGGGCGCTAATTTAAGTGATTTTCCATACTTGTAATTGTTTATGAACTTCTAATTTGGGCAAAGGTACGATGCCACTGCACTAGTATTGGAGTCTTTCTTCGAGTTCATTCGCCATCCGTAGATTTGGGATTCATTTAAAGAAAGCTTTATTGCCGTCGCAACTACACCTACTTTATCCGCTAGCTTCAGGGGTTCTGCTTTAAAATCAGGGGGAGTGTGTAATTCTAGTTTTCTTAGGTGTTATTGTCAGTGGATGTCTTACTTAATTAAGTATTCAAACTGTTGGATTGGTTCAAATAGCGAAAAGCCCGACTGTAATACGCCGGGCTTTTGTTAGAGCTTATCTTTGAATTTGTAGTAGGCATAGATAGTTCCAGCGATGCCACCGAATGCAAAGGCTGCGTTAAAAAAACTTAAATCAGAAATCATTTTTTAATCCTCACTTACTTTAAGGAGCGCACCATTATCAAATATAGATTGGTGATGTTCAGATCCTAACAGTTGAATTTTTCGAATAGTGTGGTATTTCCATTAATCAAGATAGTCTATATAAAACAGCAACTCCCACAGACTAATAGGCAGTATAAGATCAACTTATAATTAAGATTGCCTTATTGTGGGGCATGATTAATCCCGTCTAGTTAACAACGTTAGCGAAGATTTGATGTGACTAAATCGGTTCAGCCTTAAAACATTGCAGAGGTCTATATTGTGATTCTGGACATCGACACACAGCAAAACGCAAAAAATTAAATAATCGACGAAAATTTAACTTTTTATGTTGCTGAATAGGTTAAATATAATTTTTTGTGTGTGGATATAACTTTTCCATTGGTGCTGATTGATACGATTAGAATGGATTACAGCATACAAGATGCTTAATGTTTTTTGTAAAGTTTTATTGTTTCTCATGAGTATTCTTTACGTAATTCTTTACTTTTTTTCTATGTGTTCATTTAAATACTTTTTTTTCAATTATTTATTGTTTGTTTTTTACTCAAGGTAATCACAACCATTCTAAATCCTGTATAAAATAATCATTGAATATTAAGAAGCAGCGTTTAACGCTGCTTTTTTTATATCTTGATAACGATAAGTCAGGCGCTTTTTTTAATAAAATCAATAAAACATTTCGTTTTAGTGTGTTGATAGTTCAACTTTAGGTAGTAGGCAAATGTCGTCTGTTGGGGCAGTTGTAAATGCGTTAAAACAGGGATCAGTAAACCATGGGCTAACTCTCGTTGTACGTTTTGTGGTGAGATTAATATTAGCCCCATATGTTCGACGGCACTTGCGATTAAAATTTCTGGATTTGAGGTAGTGAAATTACCTTGTAAGCGTAGCGTTAACCCATTATCGAAGGCATATTCATGGGCGTGATTATGCTGATTTAGTAGTAAGCAATTATGTTGTGTCAGTTGCTCTGGTGACTCAATAGGATCATATTGCTCTAAATAAGACGGAGAGGCGTAAAATCTCGCATTATCTGAAAATAGGGGGGTGGCGATATAACTGGCAGAATTAAAATTATCGATTTCACTACAAATAATAATGTCGAGATTTAAATCAGGTAATTGTCCTGGCGTGATGGTGTGAAGCGTAATATTGATATTGGGGTATCGCTGACAAAACGCGGCAATAATATTGATCAAAAAATGACTTCCCGTACTTAATGGGGCGCCAACATGTAATGTGCCACTCATCTTTTCATTAGTTGCCGTCGTTTCGGTGATCAGCTGTTGCCAATGTTCTAATAACGTCTGACTTCGCTGAAAAAAAACATCTCCGGCATCAGTAAGTGATAAATGGCGGGTTGTACGTTTTAATAAAGGGACCCCAAGCTGTTGTTCAAGCCAAGACAAACGTTTTGATAAGGCTGAGTTTGATATATCAAGATACTTCGCGGCTTGAGAAAGCGATCCTTGATGAATGACAGCGACAAAGCTTTTAGTGCAGGTGATCCAGTCCATGGTGATAACCTTTCCTTGTTTCTTTCACGCATAATATGAGATTGATTGTTTCATTATGCGATACATTGTGTTTTGCTCAATGTAACGTATCGCGTTAAATGAAAATAGCGCGTGACGGAATGATATTGTGGATATATTAACCTTAAAATGAAAAACACTTCATAATGGTGCTCTACTATATAAGTTGTAGCTGATAATAGTAAATTGATTTGAATAATAGTGTGTAGAGTTAGGATGTTATGAGAAAAGCCTCAGGGATGAAGTTAACTAATCGGTTAGTTGCTTTTGTTACAATGATTGTTATTTGCGCCATCTTCGTTATTTTCATCGGAGGTGCATTGAGTTTTCGTAAGCTTGGTCAGGATTACTTAACCCATTATTTAAACGGTGTTGTTCAAGTTATTGATCAAGAGCTTGCTGATCCTCAAGGTGGCGCATCATTATCTCGTTGGCTACCTAAGCTTTTAAAATCCAGTAATGTTATGGGGTTAACGGTAACGAGTCCACATGGCGTGGTGTACGCCTATAAAAGTATGGAGTCGATTACTGATCCTAATATTCTCTATGACAGTGAATATCAACTTCAACTAAACCCTCAGTACAAAGTGACAATTGAATCTATTCCACCTTATGCTGAGTCTACGTATTCACTCGGTGCGATGTCATTTATTAGTCTCGCTATCGGCATTGTTATTTTTGGTTTAGTACAAGGGGTACGTTGGTTAAAGCTTCAATTACGTGGCTCTGAATTATTAGAAACGCGAGGAAGAATGATTTTAGCCGGAAAGGTTGATGATTATGCGGTGGGTGATGATCATGAATGGCCTGGCACGGCAAGTTTAGCCATGGATCAATTAATAAAAGAACTGAAAGATGCCCGCCAAGGGCGTAGCCGCTTTGATACCTTTATTCGTACCCATACTTTCCTTGATCAACTCACAGGTGCTGCGAATCGTATCCTATTTGATAGTCGCTTAAAGTCCATGCTGCAAGAGCCTGATAATCAAGGCTCGGTTATCTTGTTACGCTTGGCTGATTGGGATGACGTGGTCTCTGAAGAAGGGAAGTTAATTGCTGATGAATTTATCCAAGATGTCAGTATTATTCTGTCTAATTTTATTCAGCGCTTCCCTGACACCATGTTATCGCGTTACTACGATGCTGAATTTGCAATTTTGATCCCACAACAATCAGCGAAAGAAATTAAACTCTTTATTAATCAACTATTGAATGCGCTCGAACGTTTGTCTCCGCCATTATCAATGGAACGAGACAACTGGTGCCATATTGGCGTGACGGACTTCGAAGGTGGGGAGCGGCGAGGTCGTATTATGGATGAAGCTGATATCGCATTGCGTAGCTCGCAATTACAAGGCTCAAACAGTTGGAATCGTTTTACCAAGGAAAGCCATTATGAAGATGATCGAGGCAGTGTGCGTTGGCGAACGTTGTTTGATCGGATTTTAACCCATGGTGGTCCTTTGTTGTATCAGCAGCCTATCTTTAATGCCGAGAATAACATTGTGATCAGTCGAGAAATACTTGCACGTATTCAAGATGAGCATAGAAAATTGATCAAAGCGTCATTCTTCATGCCTATTGTAAATCAAGTTGGATTCAATCAACGTTTTGATCGCGCTGTCATTAATCAGATATTCACGTTATTAAAAAGAGAATTAACACCAGAAGTTTACTCAATAAATATTAGTGCTTATTCATTATTAGATAAATCTTTTACGAAATGGTTATTCAATGAATTATTACAATTGCCACGACCATTACTGAGTCATGTGATATTTGAAATATCTGAAAGTCAATTAGTCAAAAACCTTGATGCCTTACGTCCGGTATTAAAAAAATTAGTAGGGCTTGGATGTAAACTAGCTGTTGATCAAGCTGGACGTACGATTGTAAGTACACACTACGTTAAAGAGGTAAAAGTTAATTACCTTAAATTGCACCGAGGACTTGTGAGAGATATTAATAAACGACAAGAGAACCAGCTTTTTGTAAGAAGTATGCTAGGTGCTTGTGATGACTCAAATGTTCAAATTATTGCTGTTGGTGTTGAAACCGATAAAGAATGGGAAATATTAAAACAATTGGGTGTTTCTGCAGGTCAAGGTCGTCTATTTGCCAAAGAAGATGTGATTTTATAAAAAATAACCATTTGTTTTATTTTAATAAATTCAATGTTTTTTAAACAGTATTAATTAAGTGATGTTTATCAATAATTTTATCGTATATCATTGGGGCGGTAATTAACTGCTGCTAACCTTATCAATAAAAAAGCATCATACAGGATGTATAGCCTTTTTCTGGTCGATTATGAAATACGTATTCTCTAAGCTTTTTCAGCGAGCGAGTTTTCAACCCTCTGCTGCTTTGGTTTTCTATACCGACACGGTTGTCCTTGTCCAAGCGAAAACTGAACATTTTATTGTTGATCGTATGGGGGTCTCTAATGTTTCTGATTGGAGCGATGCTGCACGCAACTTAATTACACAATACCAACTCTCAGGTACCGATTTAAAATTAGTACTAGGGCATGGTTTATATCAAAGTTTAGTGATTGATAAACCAGAAGTGAGTATTGATGAACTGTCAACCGCACTGCCTTTTTTAGTCAAAGATTTAGTCAATGAGTCGCCGTCTGAATTAGTCGCTGATGGTTTTCCTGCCACAGCTAAAGATCGTTTACAGGTTTTTGTCGCATCAAAACAACTGATCACTCAGGTTGTCTTAGCGTGTCATGATTGTGGTTGCCGTGTCTCGGATATCACAACAGAAGACATTGCATGGAGTCGCTTTTCTGATCCTAATCGTAGTCAACTTATTCTCCATGCTGATGTTGATGGTAATCTGCAGTTAACTGCATTTAATGAACAAATGCTGTGTTTTCAACGTCAATTACGTGGTTTTACTTTACCGTTATTTGATCGCCAAGCGCTGGATGGTGGTAGTTTTCAGCTGGATAATTTAGCGCTTGAATTACAACGTTCATTAGATTTCATTAGTGCGCAGTTACGTAATAATCCAATTAGTCAGCTGATCATCAGTTGTGATAACGAAGATAATCAAGCTTTAGCAGAAGAATTAAATAAACGTCTAAATATCAATGTAGAGGCGATTCAAGAGGTTGATCCTTTACTTGATACTAATGCTGCGCGTTTAGGCTGGGCGGCATTACAGCGGCCTAAAAACGCGATAATCAATCTATATTCTGACAATTTACTGCCAACTAAGCAGTGGATGACACTCACCAATATCGTTGCCAGTTGGGTGGCACTTATTGCCATTTTCGCGATGTGGGCGGGTTGGAATGCATGGCAGAACACGATTGAGCAAAAAAAATTAGCGCAACAAACATCCTTATTAAGTGCTGAACAACAAAAACTTGATCATGCCAGAGTACAAGTTGCCGCATTGCTGTCAGATCCTTTAAAAGAGAATCACGCCCATGAGCTTGAAAAAGAAATCGCGGCAAAGCGTGCCACCCTTAAAGTCATTGAAGAGCATGATGATAGTTTAAAGGTTGGCTATGCGGGATTGTTACAGCAGTTAGCTGATGCGGCGAGTAGCGATATCTCGGTTCAACAGATTTATGTCTCAGGCACTTCAATGGATTTAAGTGGGTTAGCACGTAACCCTGATGCTGTTCCTCGCTGGGTAGGAGCATTTAAAACTTATCCATCATTAGCTGAACGTCGTTTCCAAATGATGTCATTGGGTCGTAATGATAAAAATGTCGTGACCTTTCAGTTACAAGCTGAGCGTAAAAGCATCATTAAGGGGGGCGAACAATGATCAAGTGGGATGAGCTAAGTCAGCGTTTTGCTGCTTTGTCAGTGCGTGAGCAATGGTTAATTGCTATCACAGGTTGGTTTGGCATCTTGTTTATTGGCTATATGCTAATTATTGAGCCACAAATGGTGACCTTACAGACGGTTAAAACAGCATTGGTGGATACCAAGAATGATGTGATCACCGCACAAAATCAATTGATTGTTGCGAATAGAAAATTACAGCAAGATCCGGATAAAGCGATTAACCAAAAATTGGCACAATATCAGCAAGAAGATAAAGCCTTACAACAAGCGCTAGAAGCAAAAATTGGTAGTTTGATCACGCCGGTTCAAATGGCTGGCTTGCTAGAGCAAGTTCTACGTCATAGCTCGGCATTAAAATTAGAGTCAATGACGTCATTACCGTCATCCCAACTAGTGAGTGGTGATCAACAGGGGTACTTTGTTCACCCCATTCGCTTAACGTTTAAAGGGCGTTACTTTGATGTGGTGAATTACTTAAATAAATTAGAAGCATTACCGGTTAAATATTACTGGCGAAGCCTGAGCTATCAGGTTGATAAGTATCCATGGGCAAAGGTGGAACTGGAAGTGTATACCTTAGGTGAGAGTAAGGACTTTATTGGTGGATAAGAAAATGACATGGATGGCAGCTTTACTTTTAAGTTTATGCGCCTTCGGTGCTTATGCTGCTCAAGATCCTACTGCACCATTAGGTTGGGTGGCGAGTAAAGCCAAAACGAACCAAGCACAGGCACGATTGCCACAGTTACAAAGTATTATTTGTGATGGTCAGCAGTGCTCGGTGATTTTAAGTGGTCAAGTGGTCAGCCTTGGCGAACGCGTCAATGATTACACTCTGACAAATGTTTCTGAAAGTAGTGTTACTTTAAGTCGTAGTGGCAAAAAGTGGCATTTGGCGTTATTTGCTGAAAATATACGAACGAATTAAGGTTAAATATTATGCGTCGAATTCTTCTAGGGATCACCATTGCATCCTTAGCGGGCTGTTCAACTAATATGGGGCATCAAAACCCTGTTGAAGTGAAGAAGGCCTTAAATGAAGCTGCGAATGAAGCGAGTAGCCGTCCGTTAATGGAGCTACCGTCTGCGGTCAATGCTGATCTTATGCCATCACTTGATAGCAATATTAACCCTGCTAATTCTTCGTTAGAAAAGCGTTTTCGTGTTAATGCTAAAAATGTTGAAGCCAATGCATTTTTTACCAGTTTAGTAAAAGGCACGCCATTTAATATCGTCATTCATCCTGGTGTTACTGGCCGTATTACGATGAAATTAAATGATGTCACTCTCGATGAAGTGCTAAATGTCGTGTCTGATATTTACGGTTATAGTACGACGCGTAAAGGGAATATTATTCAGGTTTTCCCTGCAACGCTACGGACTGAAGTGATCCCCGTTGATTATTTACAATTACAGCGTAAAGGTAAGTCATTAACCTCTATTACCTCCGGTTCTATTAGTGATGGCGATAATAATTCATCATCAGGTGATGATAATAGTAGTAGCTCATCATCAAGTGGTGGTAATACCACAACGGGCGGCACAACGATTGAAACGACCTCGGACAGTGATTTTTGGACACAGTTAGAGAAAGTCGTGAGTGGCATGATTGGCTCTGGTGATGGTCGAAATGTCATGGTATCACCGCAAGCGGGTCTTATTTCGGTTCGCGCCTTCCCTAATGAATTACGTGAAGTTAAAGTGTTCTTGGGCATGTCTCAACGTCGTCTAAAGCGTCAAGTCGTGCTTGAGGCGAAAATTATGGAGGTGACACTTGATGATAGTTACCAACAAGGTATTGATTGGAATAACTTAACGCGCAGCATTGGTGGTACAAATATTGTTGTGAATGGTGTTGAAAATGCAGCAGATATTGTTGCTGGTGCACTACCCGGTGGTAATGCCATCTCAGAACTTTTAGGTGGTCAAACTAACGTTACTATTTCAGATGGTAACTTTAGTGCGGTGATGAGCTTCTTATCAACTCAAGGGGATTTGAATGTACTTTCTAGCCCGCGAGTGACAGCTGCAAATAACCAAAAAGCGGTGATCAAAGTCGGTGGTGATGAATACTTTGTGACAGACGTTTCAAGCAGCAACGTCTCAGGTGATAACAATAATGTTTCGCCAGATGTCTCATTAACCCCGTTTTTCTCTGGTATTTCGTTAGACGTAACGCCACAGATTGACGACCAAGGTGGCGTTTTATTACATGTTCACCCAGCGGTTGTTGATGTGCAGAATGAACAGAAAACGATTGAAGTCGGTACTGAAAAACCTATGGTATTACCGTTGGCAAAAAGTACTATTCGCGAATCTGATTCAATCATCCACGCCCGAACAGGTGATGTTGTGGTGATTGGTGGTTTAATGAAATCAAGCATTAATGATCAAGTCTCGAAGGTTCCTCTGCTTGGTGATATTCCTGGGATTGGTAATTTATTCCGTCATATCAATAAAGTGAAAAAGAAAACTGAATTGGTGATCTTACTTAAACCGACAGTTGTGACTGACAATACTTGGAAACAAGAAATTGAACGCTCTCGATCACTGATTAATGAATGGTTCCCTGAAGAAGGGTAATTCATGTATCTCGAACACTTTGGTTTTAGTCAGCAGCCTTTTTCTTTAACACCGAATACCTCTCTTTTCCATGCGCTGCCATCACATATTGAAGCGATTCAAACCGTGTTGGCAGCACTACAAATGGGCGAAGGGATCACACAGGTATCAGGAGAGGTAGGAACGGGTAAAACCTTAGTGTGTCGTATGTTGATGACCCAATTGCCAACTCATTTTGATCTTGCTTACCTACCGACGCCAGCCTGTAGTGGAATAGAATTAAAGCGTTCATTGGCAAAAGAATTAAGCCTACTACCCAATAGTGACCATGCTTTACTGACAGAGCAAATTCAGGATGAATTAATCACTCGCCGATTGAATGGTCAATCGGTGGTAGTGTTACTCGATGAAGCACAAGCGTTGTCAGATGATGCGTTAGAAGCGATTCGTTTATTCGGTAATTTAGAAACTGAACAAGAAAAGCTACTACATATCGTTTTACTCGGACAGCCAGAGCTTGATCAACGATTAGCCCAGCATCAATTGCGTCAATTACGTCAACGGATCACATTTCGTGCTGTTTTACGGCCATTAACCTTGGCTGAAACTGTTGCATATATACAACACCGACTGTATCAAGCTGGCTATACTGACATGGTGTTTAGCTTGTCGATATGCCGCGCAATTTGGTATGCCAGTGGTGGCATACCAAGATTGATCAATCAACTATGCCATAAGTCCTTACTTGCCACTTTTTGTGAGCAAAAATATATCGTTAGTAAAAAAGAAGTTCTCATGGCTATTCGGGATACCCTTGGTGCTAAACAACCTAAGTGGTCATTTCCTATATTGTGGGGATGGAGTCATTCATGAGTGAATTAAATCGCCGACTTAATGAGTTGAGCCAAGTAAAACTCGCTTCTGCATCACAGCAGGGCTCTCCATTACGTGCAGCAGAAATAGCACCTATACCAACATCAGCATGGCCGAAATGGGTAACTGTTGGTTGCTGCACCATGGCATTTGTCGGTATGGCGTGGTGGTTAAATCAACCTGATAGTGTTGTTACACCAGCCATGGCACAAACAGAAATAGCCGCAGAGCCTATTGTTGATCAACCTGAAACGACGAAAGAGATTGCATCAGTTAAACCGTTATCAACCATTGCAGTGAAAACACCTGTAGCATCAGATGAAATTAAAACGGCAGTTGTTACAGAACAACCACATTCAAAGCGTATTGATAAATCAGTCACAGCTGAGCTTACGAATATGCCTGTCGCTCAAGAATCTCTTGAAAGTGAAGATGAACAAAAAGAGTTACAAAGCTCTTATGATCAAGGCTATGAAAGCGGTTATGAAAAAGCATTGGCTGCGGTTGAGCGAGAGCATAAAGTCCAGTCAAAGCCACCTGCGCCAAAACCTGTTAAAAGTGAATTATCGATTCAAACTGTTTCTTTAACGCCAAAAGAATTGGCGCAAGTTGAATACTTAAATGCAGAAAAAGCCTTAGAGCAGCAAAACAGTAAACAAGCGGTTGTTAATTTAGAGTCGGCTTTAAATTATCGACCGGATTGGATCATGGCAAGGCAACGTTTGGCGGCATTGTATTATGGGCGAGGCAATGTAAGAGAAGCGATTGCGACGCTTGAAAAAGGGCTAGCAAAGCAACCGAATCAACCACAGTTACGTTTAACACTCGCAAAATTATTGGTCAATGAAAACCAAAATCAAGCGGCATTAGCTGTGTTAAATGATAAAAGTGGCAGCATGGATTCACAGTATTTAGCTATGCGTGGCGCGTTAGCACAAAGGTTAAATAACAATGTGGTAGCACTTCAAAGTTATCAACAATTAGTGCGTTTAGCGTCATTTGATGGTCGCTGGTGGATGGGATTAGCGATTGCTCAAGACCGGAGTGGTAATGCAGAGAAAGCCCGTGAGTCTTACCAAAAAGCGTTACAGCTAGGTAATATCTCAGCGTCATCACAACAATTTATTCAGCAGCGTTTAGTTGCATTAAAATCGCATAGGAGCTAGCCGATGCAAATTCGATTACGTAAACGCTTAGGCGATCTTCTAGTTGATGAAAATATCATTACTCAGCAACAACTAGAACAAGCACTGACAAAACAGCAATCAACGGGACGTAAGCTCGGTGACACCCTAATTAATTTAGGATTTCTTACTGAACAGCAAATGCTGCAGTTTTTGGCGCGTCAGCTTGATGTGCCGCTTGTTGATTTAACACGAGTGCAAGTGGATAGCGAACATGTTGGTTTACTTTCAGAAGTAAATGCGCGTCGCTTGCGTGCGTTAGTTTTAGGTCGGCATGGTGATACGGTTCGTGTTGCGATGAGCGATCCTGCTGACTTAGCAGCGCAAGAGGCGGTGTTTGATCAGCTCAGCCAGTACCGGGTTGAACTTGTGATTGCGCCAGAGCGTCAATTGTTGGCTGCCTTTGATCGTTACTATCGCCGTACTCAAGAAATTGCGTCATTTGCAGAGCAATTAAAAGCAGAACACCAAGATCACCACACTTTCACATTTGGCATGGAAGAGGCCGACAATGAAGAAGTGACTGTTGTAAAACTGATCAACTCATTGTTTGAAGATGCAGTGCAAGTGGGCGCTTCGGATATTCACATTGAGCCTGATGCTGATGTGTTGCGTATCCGCCAACGTATTGATGGTGTGCTGCATGAAAACCTGATTGATGAGAGCAGTATTTCTTCTGCGCTAGTATTGCGTTTAAAGCTCATGAGTGGCCTCGATATTTCTGAAAAGCGTCTGCCTCAAGATGGACGCTTTAACATGATGGTACGAAACCGCTCGGTTGATGTGCGTATTTCTACCATGCCAATTCAACATGGCGAATCGGTCGTAATGCGTTTACTTGATCAGTCCGCCGGTATTTTAAGCCTTGATGAAATCGGTATGCCTGATGATATCGTGCAGCGTTTTCGTCGCCAGCTAAAACGTCCTCATGGCATGATTTTGGTCACAGGGCCAACAGGTTCAGGTAAAACTACGACGCTATATGGCGCATTAAGCGAATTAAATAAGCCGGGTAAGAAACTCATTACTGCAGAAGATCCGGTGGAATACCGTTTGCCGCGTGTTAACCAAGTTCAGGTAAACAGCAAGATTGGGCTTAATTTCTCCTCTATTCTACGCACTTTTTTACGTCAGGATCCCGATGTCATCTTAATTGGTGAGATGCGCGATCAGGAAACCGTCGAAATTGGCTTGCGTTCGGCATTAACGGGTCACCTAGTTTTATCGACACTTCATACTAACGATGCGGTAGACAGTGCACTGCGTATGATCGATATGGAAGCGCCAGGTTACTTGGTGGCGAGTGCCGTTCGTGCAGTATTAGCGCAGCGATTGGTACGCCGTATTTGTAGTGATTGTGGTGAAGATGCGGCTTTAGAGCCGGGACAAAAAGCGTGGCTAGAAACCCGTTTCCCATTCTACAACAATCATGTTTTCCGTCGTGGACGAGGGTGTCATAGCTGTAACTTTACCGGTTACAAAGGCCGTATTGGTGTCTTTGAGTTACTTGAGATGCGCCAAGATATGATGGATGCGTTACGTCAAAATAATGCGGTGCTATTTACCCAGCTGGCGAGAAAGAGTGAAGGCTATAAACCGCTGGTGGAATCAGCAATGGAGCTTGCTTTAGCAGGCAAGACCAGCATTGATGAGGTACTGCTTCTTGGTGAAGGTGAAGTACTGGATGTTCTTAACTAGTAGTAGAGACGAAGATGGCAGTATTTAGCTACCGAGGGCGCGGTGAGAAAGGCCAATTAAAACAGGGAACGATTGAAGCATCAAATGCTAATGCCGCAGCCGATCTCTTGCTGCGTCAAGGTGTGATCCCCCTTGAGATCCGAGAAACGCACGGTAAAGCAAAAGGTCAAGCGTTTGATTTAAGTGCTTTGTTTCAAGCGCAATTACCGCTAGAAGTTCTCGTGATCTTTTGTCGACAGCTATACAGTTTAACCAAAGCAGGTGTCCCTTTATTACGGGCTTTTAAAGGTTTATCGCAAAGTGCGAGTCATCCTTTATTAAAAACAACCTTAGAAGCGTTAACCCTTGATTTGACGAATGGTCGCGCGTTGTCAGTGGCGATGCAGCAACATCCTCGGGTTTTTTCTCGGTTATTTATCTCGATGATCCATGTCGGCGAAAATACGGGTCGTCTTGATCAGGTATTGTTACAGCTTGCGAATTACTACGAACAAGAGATGAATACCCGTCGACAAATTAAGTCGGCGATGCGTTATCCCACATTTGTATTAACGGCTATCGTGATAGCAATGGGGATATTAAATACCAAAGTTATTCCACAATTTGCGTCGATGTTCTCGCGCTTTGGCGTTGAACTGCCATGGCCAACTCGAGTGTTGATTGGAACATCGAACTTTTTTGTTCATTACTGGCCGATGATGATTGGCGTATCCGTCGCTATTTGGTTAGGTATACGATTTTGGCGTAATACGCCAAAAGGTGCCGAAAAGTGGGATAACTGGCGCTTACGTATGCCTATTACGGGAAGCATTGTTAATCGTGCTCAAATGGCGCGTTTTGCGCGTACGTTTTCTTTAATGATCCGTGCTGGTGTGCCTTTAAATCAAGCGATTCAAATGGCAGCGGAATCGTTAGGTAATCGCTTTTTAGAAAACCGTTTGATAGAAATGAAGCAAGGGATCGAAGGCGGCAGCAGTATTTCACGAACCGCTACTAAATCAGGGGTGTTTACGCCACTCGTTTTACAAATGATTGCCGTAGGCGAAGAAACCGGTCAAGTCGATGAGTTGCTGTTAGAAGTCGCTGATTTTTATGATCGTGAAGTGGAATATGATTTAAAAACATTAACAGCTCGAATAGAGCCCATCATGTTGGTTGTTGTGGCAGGTATGGTGTTGTTATTAGCTTTAGGTATCTTTTTACCTATGTGGGGAATGCTCGATGTCGCTAAGGGATCGTGAGTTACAGCACAAAAAAAGGTTACAAAATGTTTCATGGCTAATAATTACATTTATATTAATAAGTGTTTTGTTATACGAATGGCAGCAAGTGCAAAAAAATGCCAAGTTGCTTCAGTTTGATTTAACCCGAAATAATTTGTATCAAGGTGCTGTAAACCTGCGTCAGAACTGGGAGTTAAATAATAGACCTCATTATGACAAGGTTGGTGATATTGCGTTTGAATATACCCAATTAGGATGGCCTATTGTATTGAAACAGGGGGAGTTGGACTGCCCTAAAATATGGTCTTTATTGTCAAATGGAATAGGAAGGCCTGAATATAATTCATTTGGTTATAGAAGTACTGATGATTCAAACAGTTATAATACATGTTTATATGATATAGGCATTAAGAAAAAATTGGCAATATTTTATATTAATGACAAAATACATATTGCCAGTAATTTGTCGCAATAGTGTCGAGTTTCTTACAGTAAGGATAGGGAAATGAAAAAAAACGCCGGCTTTTCGCTTATCGAATTAGTCGTTGTGATTATTGTGCTCGGGATCTTAGCGGCAACCGCTTTACCTCGGTTTATGAATATCACCGATCAAGCTAAGCAATCTGCAATAGAAGGAATGACAGGCGGTTTTGCAACGGCTGTGATTTCAGCAAGAGCACAATGGGAAGCGTATGGTCGCCCTGTTGATAGCGGAAATAAGAATACTGTTGATTACGACGGTACTGAATTTAAATTAACCCAAGAAGATACCACGTTAAATATACGTCCTGGTTATCCGTTTGCGTTAAACACCAGTGCAACAACTGATGTGGTCGATATGACGGCGACGGACTGTTTAGATTTGTTGCAAGAATTGATGCAAAACCCACCGTTAGCAACGACATCACGCGATGATCTAGCGAGTGGCAAAGATTTATTTTTCGTCACAGTTGAAGGCACAGGTGCCGCTAAACAGTGTCGTTATTACCAGCTAGCATCAGCTAGCAAAAATAGCTCTGGCGAAGTGAATCCATTCGCTGGGCATTCTTTTACTTACCAGCCGGCAGTGGGCCGTGTTGAAGTAGATTTGAAATAAATGAAAGGAATCAATATGAAAAGTCAAAAGGGTTTTACGCTTATTGAGCTGGTAGTTGTGATAGTTATTCTTGGTATTTTAGCCGTAACAGCGGCACCTAAGTTTATGAATTTACAGACCGATGCGCGTAATGCTTCGCTAGAAGGTTTAAAAGGTGCTATTCAAGGCGCAGCGGGTATTGCTTACGGTAAAGCGGCTGTGAAAGGCCAAGAGTCTGGCGATGGTGCGATTAGTGTTGCTGGTAGCACATTAGATTTAACCGAAGGTTATCCTGATGCAACATCTGCGGCATTAAGCTTAATTGTTAATGGTTTGCATAGTGGTAATACTGAGTGGAAAGCATTTCAGCCTAAAAATGCAGTAAGCGATACCATTTCATATACGTTTGCTAATCAAAAAGCTGATAACACTCAAGCAAAATGTTATGTGACTTATGCACAAGCTACATCAACATCAGCTGCAACAGTAACTGTCACAAAGTGTGATTAATTTTTATAGTTAGTTAAGGTTTCATTGGAGTTAATATGAAGCGCCAAAATGGTTTTACCCTTATTGAATTAGTTGTAGTGATTGTTATTCTAGGTATTTTAGCGGTTACTGCTGCACCTAAGTTTATGAATTTACAAGGTGATGCGCGTCATGCATCGCTACAAGGTTTGAAAGGTGCGATTCAAGGCGCATCTGGCATTGTTTATGGTAAAGCTGCAATTGAAGGTATCGAATCAACATCTGGTACTGTTAGTGCTGGAGCTGATAATGTCGCAACACTTTTTGGTTATCCGGAAGCAAGTGATAACGGTATTGTAAAGGCGATCGTTGGTACCGGTTCTGATGGTGACTGGGCATCGAAAGTTATTGGTACTGGCACAACAAAGGATGCAAAAGTTGTGTTTGCCCCAAAACAATATTCAACTCAATTAAGTGAAATTTCGGCTGTTGCTGCAGATGGAAGTTCAACAACTCCAGCTAATAAAGTTCCTAAAAATTGTTACTTAGTCTACGTACCAGCACAAAGTGCAACTGTACCTGCAAAAGTACAACTAGCTGATAATGCTTGTAAGTAATTTTAAACTTCGCTTCGTTTCGATGCTATTTAGTAAATAAGAGATAAAAAATGAAAAAGCAACAAGGTTTTACTTTAATTGAGTTAGTAGTAGTGATTGTTATTTTAGGTATTCTAGCGGTAACGGCGGCGCCTAAATTTATGAACCTTCAAAATGATGCGCGTAATGCATCGCTTCAAGGCCTAAAAGGAGCAATCCAAGGTGCGGCAGGTATTATGTACGGTAAAGCTGCGATTAATGGTGTAGAAAGTTCTAATACAGCTACAGAGGTTGATGGAATTAAAACCATATTTGGCTACCCAACAGCAAGTTCAGCAGGTATTGCTCTTGCAGTTAAAGGGTTAGAGTCAGATTCAACTGAGTGGGCTCCTGTCAATGGCTCTACTGGTGCTGAGACTGCTGGTGCATCGATTTCTTATACATTGAAAAACCAAGCAGATAAAGCTAGTGATACTAAGTGCTCTGTAACTTACACTGCTGCAACTTCTGCTGCTGCTGCTACAGTAGTCGTTCATGATTGTGAATAATTAGCAATTAGCTAAAACAAAAGGCGCAGTCACCCGGCTGCGCCTTTTTTGTTTTAATCTGATAAATTATATAACAATAAAATAGGTCATGTTTAGGTGGTAATGTGAAGCAGCAACAAGGTTTTACTCTCGTTGAACTCATTATGGTGATCGTAATTATAGGGATCATCAGTGCCACTGCTGCTGCTCGCTTTTCAGGTCGGAGCGAGTTTGATGCACCGCTTACCCGTGATCAGGCGATTTCTGTTATTCGCCAAATTCAAATATCTTCGATGCAAGGGCATCGCACTCCCTTAAATGTTTCTTCGCCATGTTTAGGCGTCTGCAGTGCCGCTAATTCAGAAACTGATGGTAGCTTGCGTCAATCACAAACCAATACCGAGTTTTCATTGGTTGATGGTGGAAATGCACGTGCTAAGTTGTACTTTAATTTGCTTGGGCAGCCAGTCAATGCAACATCTACGTTAGTGTGTGCTAACGGTTGTACCATTACGATTACGGCAAAAAATAACCAAACCGCCAGCATTTGTATTAATAGCCAAGGTTATGTATATAAAAAGGAAGATAAAGAGGTGTGCAGTAAGTGAATACTCACATAAAACAACGCGGTTTTACCCTTATTGAAGGGATCATCACTATTGTATTACTCGCGATTGCGATGATCACCTTGGTGAGCTTTCTTTTTCCTCAAGTTGAGCGCTCTGCGGTTCCTCAATATCAAGCGCGTTCAGCGGCAATGGCTGATGCGATTTTTAATGAAATATTAGCGCGTCAGTTCGACCAAAACTCAAATCCTAATGGCGACAGTGTTTATCGCTGTGGTGAGGATGATGCTAAAGGAAATCCTAATCCATGTACCTTGCCAGCACGTTTAGGGCCGGATGATTTTTTAGAAGCAACGAATCCAGCAATGGCTAATGATGTCGATGATTTTATTGGCTGTTGGGGAGATACAACGCAGTGCCCTAACCCTTATACATATAACGGCAATAATTATGTTAAACCCAGTTTAACTTCTCGCCGTGGCGAATTAACTGATTTAGTACCCAGTTTATCAACCGCAAACTATACCCATATTCATGCCACCATTAATGTTGAGAATATGTCCGAGTCTCTACCGACTCTGAAGAAAATCACAGTGAATGTGGATGCTGGACGCTATGGTAAATATGACTATATCGCCTATAGGGGGAATTATTGATGGCTAAGCCGCGCGGTTTCACGCTATTTGAAATGGTGATAGCAATTGTCGTGCTATCTATCATTATGATTGGTATTGGTAGTTATATTGCGATTGGTGTAAAGGGGTATACCAATACCGTTGATCGCGAGCGTCTGCAGTCTCAAGCCCGTTTTTTAGTTGCACGTATGACCAAAGAAATCCGTCATGCCGCGCCGAACAGTTTAAGTAATACATCTCATTGTCTGAGCTTTTATCCGATTATTGCTCCAGCGGTGTATTACGATAATTTACCGAATAACAGCAATACGATTGCGATCACTCCGTTACGTTTTTCTTCTAACTGGAGTAGTAGCGGTAATTTTGTTGCAGTGGGCTTTGCCTCATCTGAGCAATATAAAAATAACACCATAACTGTGAGTAGTATTACTGCGCCAGCTTCAAAAGATGAGACGTATCAATTGACATTAACGTCGCCAATCAAGGAGGCATCTTCTCCCGGTAATCGATTATATTTATACAAAGATAAGATCAGTTACTGTCAAGTGGGGACTACTATTGTGCGCAAGGTCAACGATGGTGATGGCATATTAATGGCTGAGAACATCGATAAATTTATACCTAATGTACAAACGGCGGGATTAAACAGTAATGCGATAGCGTTATTTACTATTCAGTATTTAGACTCACGCACTCAAGAAAAGTCAGATTATAACCATAGTGTACAGGTGATGAATGTCTTATAGCAGTTATAACAAGCAACGTGGTAGTGGCTTAATGATAGTGCTGTTCGTCATTATCGTTATGGGGCTCATGGCAATGGTGATGACGAAAATTGGTACCTCTAGTCAAACCATGACTACCAAAGAGGTGCTTGGAACACGAGCATGGTTTACAGCCCATTCTGCCAATGAAGTTGTATTAACTCGACTTTTCCCACTTGGAAACCCATTTCAGAGTGATTCCGATAAATGCATAACTTATCCATCATCTGAAATTGAAAAAATTATGCCGCCATTCCAAAAAGGGTGCCAAGTAATAAAGGTGGTATGTACAACGAAAAAGATTAGGTTATCAAGCGGTAAAACAGTCAATGAGTACCACCTAGAAAGTACAGCTACCTGCGGTAGTCATAACGTGGCGATGACACGTACCCAAGAAGTGTGGGCGAAAGATTTAAATGATTAAAAATTTTGTTTTTTTTATCTCCTTAATGATGTTGAGCGGTACGGCGTTGGCGAGTGAAGATGGGCCAGTATTCGACTTTGGGCAAAGTGATATTTCACGCCCCAATGGCTGTATTAACCAAGAATGTGAAATTGTCTTAAATAAAGAATTTACAACTAAACCGTTAATTTTCCTCATGCCGACCATTACAGATAATGGTCTTGATGCACCATCATCTTTAAAGATTACCCGAATTTACAAAAAAGGTAAGACGTATGCATTTGGGGTAAGACAGGTTTATCCGAAAGTATCGAATGCAATTCGTTTAGAAGATGAGGATAGTCTTTTAGGCTCTTGGGAGTCATGGGAAGCGAAATGGCATCATTTTAAAAATAAAACCTATACCTTATATCGTATTCCTATGCGTAAAATCACCTATTTTGCGATGGAAAAAGGCACCATTGCATTAGGCAATAATGGTCGTATTACTGCGGCAGAACTGACAGTACATAAACAGCTTGATGCTAAAGATCCTAAATTTCAAACCGGTAAAGGTGATATCGATTACGGCAAATTAAATCCATTAATAAAGAAAGGCAAAGTAACGCCGGTTACGATTCCTAGTGGATTTAAAAGTAAAACACCTGGAGGAATCGCAGAAATTCAGCCAAGAAATAAACCGTCTGTTATTTCGGCTACAGGTACAGAATCAGAGTGGATAACGCCGTTTATTATTCGTGGCACGATAAATCAAGGTACGAGCAATAATGGCCATTTTTATTTAGGCGTGGATAGCTCTGAAACTCAATATGTGCTTAATCATAATGTGACGATTGGTTATTTATTAGTTGAAGGTAGTGGTTTATACAAAGGGTTACAGTTTGCTTTAGGTCCAGCAGAAACGCCCAATACCCTAAAAGGGAATTATCATGGGATTGAAAAGATCACTAAGCCTGTTACGGAGCAATGTGCAGGCTTTACTGATTTAAAAGGCAGCGATTTTGATTTTTCGGATCAGTCAAAAAATCCCATCTTAGTGATTGCCTCTAAAAACTCCCGTTTAGGACCTAACGGAGGGTGGATCCGGTTATGTAAAAATCAACAAAAGCCGGGTAAAGATGTTCTTGAAGTAAGCTTTGTTACTGATGAAGACTTAAATGAGCATACTAACCCAGAACGTCAACATGCCAATGAGATGGTTGGTTTTATGGCTTTCCAGCGTCGTGCATCAGAAGAAGTCTGTAATGTATTCCCAGGTCCTGCTCAGACATGGCAAACCTCTACTGGCGCATTTAACGCTAGCCATAATGTCTTAATTAAAGGTTCAGCCGTAAAAGAAGGCAAACGCTATATAGGTTTTAAGACAATTAATTCAAGTGGTGGTGAGAATAATTACTGTAATGGCGAAGAATGTCATACGGCTCAGCCTTACCCGAGCTTATTTGCTAAAAAACAAGTGTTAGATACATGGCCTGCTGTTGATGATGGCGATTTACAATCGCAGCGAGACGTTGGCAATAAAACGGTATTTTGGTTTAACACTATTAATTTAAGTAATAAAGATATTATCTTTCCTACGGGCTCTGTTGTTCATGTGAAAAAGATGAGTTTGATCAGCTCAACCATGAAGCCACTATCTGGGATTGCTGACGATTTACTGATTGTTGTTCATGATTTAAAACCGGTGAATGATATTCTCCATGATTATATTGAGCTAAACAAAGGTAGTCAGATCACAGGCTTAATTTACTCTGAGCGTAATCTTATGATGAGTGATGGCTTGAGTAACCAGATCACGCGAATTACCGGTGCAGTAACGGCGCCTAACATCACGATGACTGGCGATGTGAATAATATAGAAACAGAGATTATAGGTAGTAGTGCCTGTTTTGATCCAGAGCCTGAACCTAAATTTGAACTTACAATCACACCGACAAAAGTCACGAAGACCTTATGTCATGCCCAGCAAGTTGATTTTAATGTGACATCGGAGGATGGTACTAAAGAATTTGATGGTGATATTACGGTTAATATTACCTCATCAACAGGCGGTATCTGGGCGGATAATTCAGCGCTCGCATCTTCTCATCAGTTTACTGCGGGTACACATACATTTACGTTGCCTGTAAAAAATCAACATGCAGTTATTTGGGTATTACCCACGGGGTCGGAGACGCTGAAAATAACGGCAAGTATTGAGTTTATGGCTGGTGATGAACCTAAAGGTCAATATACCTTTATCCCTGGCGGTTTCGCGATTGATCTAAATGATGGCCACAATATCGTGGCGGGAAAAGACGTTACCGCCACAATTAAAGCCATGACATGCCCAACTGGTAAGAATATCAAGCTAGTTGAAAATTATACTGGAACACGGTTATTAGACTTTTCAACGGAATATCAAGCGCCGAAAAAAGCAGCCGATCCCAATAACCCTATTACTGTCGAGATTGTAAAAGGAAAGCATATTGAATCAGCGACAGGCGCATCTAAGCAAGCAAAAGTAGAGTTCGAGAAAGGGAAATCTGAACCGCTTACTTTGCGTTATCGTGATGCGGGTGTTATTGCTTGGCATGTCTCTGATCCAAATTGTACTAGTGATAGCTGCACGTTAACGACAACCAAAACGAAGGAAGCAAAAGCGTTACGTGAGCTGCTGCCTAATGGGTTAACCGGTTCTGTTGCAATTAATGCAAAGCCGTGGATGTTCGCGATTTGTCCGTTAAAGCCTAATGAAGCTAATACATTAGATACAGCAGATGGCACGTCTAAAAGTGGTGAGGGGTATATTGCCGCGGGGTTACCTTTTAATGTGCTGCTTAAGCCTTTAGTGTGGCAGGAAGGTAGCTCCCAAGGAACAGTTATTGATTCATCTGATAATAAATACTGTAGCTATTCTGTAACGGAGAATTTCCTTGCTCCAGATGCGCCAACTATGGGAAATGGGTTGTTGATGCAGGCTCACCTAGCCTCACCTTCTAGTGGCGTTATGGGGACATTTACGCAAGGTCAAATGACAGTAAAACCGACCTTGAAAGGGGTATTACTTACTGGTAATAGATGGTCTGAAGTCGGCAGTATTTGGCTACAGGTTGGGATGAACGATTATATAGAGAATGGCAATAATATTAATCAGAGTAAACGTCAAATAGGGCGTTTCTATCCTAAGTATTTTGCTTTTTCTAAGAATGAAGTAACACCTGCGATAGGTTCATTCACTTATATGGATCAGCCATTTGATGCTGGGTTCACGATTAATGCTTTTAACGCGAATAATCAACCCGTTCAAAATTATGCCTTATTTGATCCGTCTCTTCAGAGTAAGTTTAGATTACAGTCGGGGAATAATAACGGGGGGTACGTACCATTAGATCTACGTTTAAAACAAATGCGCAGTGATAAATCGTTAATGTCTCCTAAAATCGGTGATTGGCAGCAAAATAGCCAAGGTAACTCTGAGGTTGTTTTTAAGCCGTCTAAACTGATATTCCAACGTAAAGAAAAAGATACTAACACCAGTATTGAAGATGGACCGTTTGACCAATGGCAGTTGCGAGTGAAACAAGGTGAAGCGTTTCCTGATCACGTAACATGGGCGGGGGAAGAGGTTAATGCACAAGGTGCACTAGTGGGAGTTAACGATCTCCGTTATGGACGCATGGTATTAGAAAATATCGGTGGTGATATTCGTAAATCACTAGCAGTGCCGTTAAGAATTGAATATTGGGATGGTACAGCATTTGTTAAAAATACGGATGATTCAGTATCGCAGTTTAATGGGGCAAATTACTGTCGCCAAGTGATCAGTATGTATCCTGAAAATAGTAAGAGCAGTGCTTATACATCCGGTAGTGGTAAAGTAATGATGGGCAAAGCCTTATCTGGAGACTTTATGGCGAACCCAAGCCAAATCTCTGGATATGGTACCAGTTCAAATAGTACTACTTTTAAACAACAGGTAAGATTTTGGCAGCGTTTGAGTGCGGTGAAACCAGGGGTAAAAGATAAAAACCCCATTAACTGTTTTGGCGCGTACTCTCATCAACCTTGGCTACGATACAATTGGCGGAATTTAGGTGATGAAGACCCATCGGCTATTGTGACTTTTGGCGTATATCGAGGTAATGACCGAATATTATACCGAGATGAGCCAGGGATCCCTGCTGCTGATTACCAGTAAGTCTTATTTATTCATCAGAAAGCCGAGAGTGTGATCTCTCGGCTTTTTTGTGTGTAATTATTTACTCTGAATGTAGATGTTTGCGTTATTAATAATTAAGATATTAAGTTGAAATTAGTCAAATACCCTTAAGGCACGGACTCGCTTTTTATTTTGGGTAAAAGGATGTTTATGCGTTTATGTCTTAAGTTAATCAACGTTTTATTTTTCAGTTTATTCTTTGCATGGCAAGCGCATAGTGCTCAGTATGAATTTGGTACATTTGATACCAGCACCTGTTCATCATTTATTTTACCTGAATCAGCAAACTCCTATGAGGATCAATCTGGTTGTGTTGTTAGATTAAAAAATGCATATGCGACTAAACCGCTTGTATTTTTAATGCCAACAATACCCAGCGATAATCCAGATAATGACGCCCCTCAGACCCTTGCTTTGTTAAATGTTACAAAAAAATCTTTTTCCGTAGCACAAATAGTTGCGCCACTGTCTAACTCCTATTCGTTATCACGTAATCAAATGCCAGTGATTTCTTATTTGGTTATTGAAGAGGGGGTTACAACATTTGAGGATGGACACCGAGTATTCGCAGGCAGTGTGAATACGAAAAGATATTCCGCAGATGGTAAAAGGTCTTCACCAGCTTATGAAAGAGTGGATCTCTCCTCGTACTCTTCATTGTTGAGTGAATCGCCGATTGTTCTCTCAGAAGTCCAAACGAAAAACAATGAACGCTGGTTAACGACCGCAACTAAAAATATTTCATCAATCGGATTTGACCTAGGTCTTGAAATTACGCGTGTAAATAAACGTGATATTGACGTTGAGGAACATGAGAAAATTGGTTATTTAGTCAGTGTTCCTAATATTGGTGAAACCAATGGTTATGACTATGAATTTTCATCAGGTGATATCGTTTCAAATTCGGGTAAACTGAAGCCATTACAGTACACATGTAATACTCCTATTAATCTTCGTCAAACTTATACCACTGTTCCAAATTTTATCGCCGGGAAGTTGCAGCGCCAAGGTGGACAAGGTGGCTGGGTTCGTCAGTGTAAGAAGTCCTTAACACAGGTGAGTTTTGTTGTTGATGAAGATATCCCACCATGGACGTATATAGGTCAACGCGCACATATAAAAGAAAAGGTGGGCTTTTTTGCTTTCGCTAAAAAGCCGCTGGCCAATAATATTTGTAAATATTTTCTAAGCCCAGCTCAAACATGGCAAGGTAATAGTGATCCGAGTTTACAAATTGGGAAAGATAGTCGACTAATAAATACGGTTGAAATCAAAAATAAAAGGTATGTCGGTTTTCGCCAAGAAAGTATAAATAATTACCTTGATAAAGGTTGTGATGATTCTCCATGTAATGAGAACCAAGATTTAATTGTAAAGAAAGAAAATAAGCCTCAACTTCCTAGCTTTAAAGAAAATAAAAGTAATAATGTCTTTGACGCTGGAAAACAAATTGAACCAGAGATCCCATACAGTGAATATAAAAATTTGTCTGTTAGAGGCGGATCTATAACGTTAAACAAAGAGATGAAAATTGAAACATTATCTTTAGATTCAAATAGTCAGCTAACATTAAAAACGGGCACCTACTGGATTGATAGTTTTATCGTAAATGGTTCTCGAATTGTTATTCCAGAAAATAATAAAGTAGTTATCTATACCAGAGGTTACTCTTTTAACCATACATCAGGAACTAATGGCGCTTTAATTAATGTAGATGGCAGTCCTGATAATTTGGTGATCTACGCCTATAATGAGCCACCAACTTCGACTTTGTTATTTAAAGATTTTAACGCAGTGTCTAACAGCTCTATTGTAAAGGCGCTTATCTATTCAGAGAAGAAAACGAACTTAAGTAACAATGCGATAGTATATGGTTCGGTAACGATTAATCAGATAGAACTAATTAATAAATCAAAAATTATTGGTGAAAGTGAGTGTTTTGACCCTAAACCTGATAATTATATTTTAGAGATTGAGCCATCAACTGCATTTTCATTAACCTGCGATTATTTGCCTGTTACGTTTAGTGTTAAAAATGAAGACGGAACGCTAGCTGACACCTATTCTGGTTCAGTATCAGTAACCACCAATATTTCAACAGCTGGAAAAGCATCGTGGTTTCCAATCAATAGTGAAACGCCTTATAAAGATGTTTCAGAAGTCGCTGACGTTAATATTAAAAATGGTGTTGGTCAGTTGCGGCTTAAAAGTCATGATTATATCGGCAATATAGCGGTTAAAGGACAATTAAATAATTCCCCATCAACCAACACCGTTAATGGTCGTTATACGTTTGTACCGTTTAAATTTGATATTTCGCCAAGTCCAATAAAAGT
Organism: Photobacterium sp. GB-72; assembly: GCF_003026095.1. NCBI lineage: Bacteria > Pseudomonadati > Pseudomonadota > Gammaproteobacteria > Vibrionales > Vibrionaceae > Photobacterium > Photobacterium sp. GB-72. Next base: position 64,530 of record NZ_PYNV01000004.1, read on the forward strand.
CATTGCGGGTAAACCTAGGGAAAATATTAAAGTAAAAGTCCTTGCTTGCAAAAATGATCAAGTAACGATTGCAACAGGTTATCAAGGTGATAAACCGTTAGTTATGACGAGTACTTTCTTACAGCCAGCAAGCCAGGGTAATGGCGACTTACAAATAAAGGCTATGAATAGTGACTGGCAAACGTCTCAAGAAACATTTTCTTTTGATAAGGGGTTAGCGACCTTTGCGCTGAAATATCCCGATGCAGGTATTGTAGGGTTAAACCTTGCAGATCCTAATTGCTCGTTATCAACCGGCTGCGATATTTTTTCTACAGATGATGAATTACCAACAGAGTTTGGGAGTTGGAAACAATTAGAAGGCTCTGTTGAAGTGCATGCCCGCCCATGGACACTTGCCGTGTGTCCCAAAAATCAAGATGGTGAATATATAAAAGCAGACGGTACATCATCATCAGGTGAAGGCTTTGTGGCATCGGGTGAGAAATTTGATGTTGATGTAAAACCTATTGTCTGGCGCAATGCGGGATCTGAAACTGCAGATATTAATAGTCGGTATTCAAGTAGCATTGATTTGTGTGAAAGCACAATTACACCTAACTTTTATAAATCAGATGCTCCAGCTGCAAATGTTAAATTATCTATTCCATCAGATCATTCAATAACACCTATGAATGGTGAGCCAGGTGAATTGCAAGGCATTAAAGTACAAGAACATACTAAAGCTTTAACCTATAAAGATTTATCTTGGAGTGAAGTCGGCAGTGTGCGTTTACAAGCGAATACGGCAGCACAATATTTGGGTATGGATGTTAATCAAGGCTATCGCAATATTGGCCGTTTTTACCCTAAATATTTAGAGCTTCAACCTAACCGCATTATATATCCAAACGGACATGATCAATTTGCTTATTTAAGCCAGCCATTTAATGTTCAAGTCATGATTAAAGCGAAAAATGCGTTGGGTAATCAAGTGAATAACTACAACAACTTTGATTTGGCGTATCAAGCTGATGTTGCACTGACTGCGTATGAGGATCCATCATTAACGAGCTTAAATCATCGTTTCTCATATCATCATATAACAGGCTTGACAGAGAAGAGCTTTAAGGGAAACTGGAATCGTGACGTTCAACAAACATGGCTATTAGCACGTAAGGTTATTGCAGCTATCAACCCAACAACAGAGGAAGATGGTCCTTGGTCTTCAAGTAATAGCCGCTTTGGTGGGTATATAACAGAAAATCAAGATCCCATATCTATTCGAAGTAGTACATCGGTTAAAAACGATGTTATCGATACATATACCATCGCACAGTTCGAAGAAACGCCTAATTTACGTTATGGGCGAATGGTTCTAGATGATGCGATCAGCCCATTTGATCAACCTGTTAGTCTGCCGTTAAAGATTGAATATTGGGATGGTAGTGAATTTCAAACCCATACTGATGATAGTGGCTCAACATACAACAGTAATTATTATTGTAAGCTGGCATTACATCCGGGTGATGGGACTAATACATCGACGTTAACAACTAATGTAACGGGAAAGGTCAGCGTTGGTGAAAGCGATGAAATTGAAGCTCATCCACAACTATCACCGCCTGCTAATTATAAAAAACAACAAACCCGTTTTTGGTTACGTATTGCAACCAACACACCAAGTAATATTGGTTGTAGCCAAACCAACAAAAAGCACCAACCGTGGCTAACCTATAATTGGCGAGAATTAGGTGATGAAGATCCATCCGCGATTGTGACATTTGGTGTATATCGTGGGAGTGATCGCATCGTTTATCGAGGTGAAAAAGGGTTAAATTAGGCCTTAGCGCAAATAAATTGCAAATCTGTGGTAGGTTTGACAATCCTTACCTTGTTTCAGTGTCTAGCGCTTGGTACATTTAGTGCAATTTAACGAATTTTGAGCTTTCAGGATTAGCCGAAGACTATGTTTAAAAAACTTCGTGGCATGTTTTCTAATGACCTGTCTATTGACTTGGGTACTGCCAACACCCTTATTTATGTCAAAGGACAGGGCATCGTTCTAGATGAACCCTCTGTGGTTGCAATCCGTCAAGACCGTGCAGGCGCAACAAAAAGTGTTGCAGCGGTAGGTCATGACGCAAAATTAATGCTTGGTCGTACACCAGGTAATATTGCTGCTATCCGCCCAATGAAAGACGGTGTAATTGCTGATTTCTATGTGACTGAAAAAATGTTGCAGCATTTTATTAAGCAAGTACATGACAACAGTATTCTTCGCCCAAGCCCTCGTGTGTTAGTTGCGGTTCCTTGTGGCTCAACGCAAGTTGAACGTCGTGCAATCCGTGAATCAGCACAAGGTGCTGGTGCTCGTGAAGTTTACTTAATCGATGAGCCAATGGCGGCTGCTATCGGTGCTGGTATGCCAGTGTCTGAAGCAACGGGTTCTATGGTGATCGATATCGGTGGTGGTACAACAGAAGTTGCAGTGATCTCACTTAACGGTGTGGTTTACTCATCATCGGTTCGTATCGGTGGTGACCGTTTTGATGAAGCCGTTATCAACTACGTACGTCGTAACTACGGTAGTCTTATTGGTGAAGCAACCGCTGAGCGCATTAAGCATGAAATCGGTTCAGCGTACCCAGGTGATGAAGTGCGTGAAATTGAAGTGCGTGGTCGTAACCTTGCAGAAGGTGTACCGCGTAGCTTTACGTTAAATTCAAATGAAATCCTAGAAGCTTTACAAGAACCACTAACAGGTATTGTATCTGCAGTAATGGTTGCACTAGAACAGTGTCCACCAGAGCTTGCATCTGATATTTCAGAGCGTGGCATGGTACTGACGGGTGGTGGTGCACTACTTCGCGATTTAGACCGTCTACTTACAGAAGAAACAGGTATTCCTGTGGTTGTTGCTGAAGACCCACTAACATGTGTGGCTCGTGGTGGCGGTAAAGCGTTAGAAATGATTGATATGCACGGTGGCGATCTCTTCAGCGAAGAGTAATAATGCCTGCGTTAGTTTTCTATAAAACAGGTTATAGCGTTAGATGAAACCTATCTTTGGCAGAGGACCCTCTCTGCAATTACGCCTGTTTCTTGCCATATTACTATCGGCTAGCCTTATGCTAGCCGATAGTCGTCTTGATGCTTTTGCCAATGTTCGTTATTTTTTGAACTCAGCAATCGCTCCGCTTCAGTATGCGGCTAATTTACCGCGTGAATTACTTGATGGCCTTAATGGTCAAATGAGTTCTCATCAGCAATTATTAGTTGAGAATAAAGCGTTGAAGCGTGATTTGTTGGTGATGAAAAGTAATGTTTTATTGCTTGATCAATTACAGCAAGAAAATCAGCGTTTAAGAAATTTATTAGGTTCACCGTTTGTTCGTGGTGAGCGTAAAATGATCGCCGAAGTGATGGCGGTCGACTCTGATCCTTATAGTCATCAAGTGATGATTGATAAAGGGCGTGTTGATGGAGTATATGAAGGCCAGCCTGTTATTAATGATAAAGGTATTGTTGGGCAGATCTCCTATGTTGGCGCGCATAATAGTCGTGTTTTATTACTGATTGATCCGACGAATGCTATTCCAGTACAAGTTGTGCGTAACGACATTCGTGTTATTGCAACAGGAACTGGAAAGAGTAATGAGCTTCAACTTGAGCATGTCCCAAGCAGCACGGATATTCGTGTAGGTGATTTATTGGTGAGCTCTGGGCTCGGTGGTCGCTATCCTGAAGGATATCCGGTTGCACGTGTAACTGAGTTCTCTTTTGACAATAAACGCCCATTTGCACAAATTATCGCTAAACCAACCGTGCAATTTGACCGATTACGTTACTTATTATTAGTCTGGCCAACCGATAGAATGAAAGCGGCAGAAACGTCAGCCACAAAATCGATTGCGCCTTCAAGTGCGGTTTCAACCATTTCTCCTGCAGTTGCTGTACCAGCAAATGGTGTAAAATCAACAGCGCCTATTGAGAACAAAAAGCCGAGCAGTGAGGTGAATAATGCCAACTAGCCAAGCACATGGCCGAATTTGGATTTGGTTGTCATTCGTTTTTGCGCTGGTGCTGCAAGCAGCTCCTTGGCCCGGAATGTTGGAACCGTTTCGACCTTCATGGGTTTTACTGGTTACTTGTTATTGGGTATTAGCCTTACCACATCGTGTTAACGTGGGAACTGCTTTAATTATCGGCTTATTGTGGGATTTGATTTTAGGATCTACGTTAGGTGTCCGCGGCTTAATGATGTCGGTGATTGCTTACATTGTTGCTTTAAATTTTAGAGTACTTCGTAACCTGTCATTAGGACAACAAGCGATTGTCTTCGCGCTGTTATCATTAGCCGGTAAGCTTATTGAATACTGGGCTGAATACTTAGTCTCAAATGTAACTTTTGAGCCACAACAATTATGGGCTGTCGTATTAAACTTTATATTATGGCCATGGTTGTTCTTATTATTACGGCGTATACGTCGTAAATTTTCGATTCGTTAATCGCAATAGCATAAAGGGGAAGCCAATTGGTCTTCCCCTTATTTATAATTAAATGTTTTTAAAGTATAAATGTAAGTTTGAGGTGTATCATGGCTGCTATTCAATTATATCTTGCTTCAGGTTCGCCTCGTCGAATGGAGTTATTAAATCAGTTAGGCTATCAGTTTGAACGTGTTGTGGTAGATGTCGAAGAATGCCACCAAATAGGCGAAAGCCCTGAAAATTATGTTCAGCGTTTATCGCGCGATAAAGCCTTAGCTGGAGTAAAAGCAGCACCGGCTGATTTACCTGTTTTAGGATCGGACACAATTGTTGTGGCTGATCAGCAAATATTAGAAAAACCTGTCGATTTTAATGATGCAGCGCGTATGCTGAAAATGCTGTCTGGTCGTCAACATCAAGTGATGACCGCAGTGACAGTCGCAACGAAAGAAAGGATTGAAACTAAGCTAGTGATCACGCAAGTGTGGTTTAAGCCTTTGTCAGATAACGAAATCAAAAAATATTGGCAAAGTGGAGAGCCACAAGATAAAGCGGGCAGTTATGGCATCCAAGGCTTAGGTGGCAAATTCGTTGAACGTATCGATGGCAGTTTTTATGCAGTGATGGGGTTACCGCTAGTGGAAACCGACATCCTGTTACAAGATTTTTTAAAGTTATAAGTAGAGGCAACCATGAGCACTGAGCTGCTGATCAATGTGACGCCGAGTGAAACCCGTGTCGCAATGATTGAACATGGCGTATTGCAAGAGATCCACATTGAACGTGAATCGAAACGCGGTATCGTCGGAAATATTTACAAAGGGCGAGTAAGTCGCGTACTTCCTGGTATGCAGGCGGCATTTGTCGATATTGGGTTAGATAAAGCTGCATTTTTACATGCTTCAGATATTGTTCCCCACACGGAATGTGTGGCTGAAAATGAGAAAAAACAATTTCAGGTGCGCGACATTTCAGAGCTGGTTCGTCAAGGGCAAGACATTGTCGTACAGGTGGTGAAAGATCCTCTGGGAACTAAAGGTGCGCGGTTAACGACTGATATTACCTTACCGTCTCGTTACCTTGTTTTCATGCCGGGAGCAAGCCATGTTGGTGTATCTCAGCGGATTGAAAGTGAGAAAGAGCGTGATCGTTTGAAAAAAGCGGTTTTACAGCATTGTGATGATTTAGGCGGCTTTATTATTCGAACGGCTGCAGAAGGGGCGAATACTGATGAAGTCGCTCAAGATGCTGCTTTTTTAAAGCACTTGTGGCGTAAAGTATTAGAGCGTCGTGCTAAGTATAAGCCACGTTCGATGTTGTATGGTGAGCTAGGGCTTGCGCAACGTATCTTACGTGATTTTGTTGGTACTGAAATTGATAATATCAAAGTCGACTCACGCCAAGCATTTGATAAATTAAAAGAGTTTACAGATGAGTTCGTACCTGAAGTGACAGATAATATTGAATATTATTCAGGTCAGCAGCCTATCTTTGATCTCTATGATACCGAGTCTGAAATTCAGCGCTCCTTAGATCGTAAAGTTGAAATGAAGTCTGGCGGGTATTTGATCATCGATCAAACAGAAGCGATGACCACGGTTGATATTAATACCGGTGCGTTTGTTGGGCGAAGAAATCTCGACGAGACTATTTTTAATACCAATATTGAAGCAACGAAAGCTATCGCACGCCAATTACGGTTACGTAATTTAGGCGGCATTATCATTATTGATTTTATCGATATGATTTCAGAGGAACACCAACAACGCGTTTTACAAGCGCTTGAGCAAGCACTTTCTTATGATCGAGTGAAAACCAATATTAATGGCTTTACGCAATTAGGCTTGGTTGAAATGACGCGTAAACGTACGCGTGAAAGTATTGAACATGTGTTGTGTGGCACGTGTCCATCTTGTGATGGTCGTGGTACGGTGAAAACAGTTGAAAGTGTTTGCTATGAGGTATTGCGAGAAATAACCCGAGTCAATCGTGCTTACGATGCTGATCGATTTATCGTGTATGTTTCATCCGCGGTGGGTGAGGCCCTTATGGGGGATGAATCGCATGCATTAGCTGAGCTTGAGGTCTTTATTGGTAAACAAGTAAAAATAAAGCCTGAGCCGCTGTATAACCAAGAGCAGTTCGATGTGGTAATGATGTAATGATACCAATGGGGAAGAGTCAGTGAACCGTATGGTGGCAAAAACCTTACGTGGTGTATTGTGGTTAGTGGTTATTGTTGCAGTAACATTGGCTATTTTGATCAGTACTCTCCGCTTTTCTCTTCCTCACCTTGACCATTATCGTCAGCCAATAGCGCAGTGGCTTTCTCAGCAAACACATACCCAAATATCGGTAGAAAATATTGATGGGCGCTGGCTACAATCGGGGCCCGAAATAAAATTTAACCAATTATCGGTGGCTGAAAATAATCATTCAGCACCATTAGTGAAGGTTGGGCAAGCCGAGATCTATTTAGATTTCTGGCAGTCAGTGCTGACATTTAGACCCGTCTTTAAACATGTCCAAATTGAGCAATTCGATTTAGATATTACACAACTTCCACGTCGTGCTTCGAAACCCTCTTCTGATATTTCTTTTGTTAAACGGTTAGAGCAATTTTTTTTCACGCGTATTGATAATGTGACATTAAAAAACGCGACGGTTACCGTTCCTTCTCCTTCAGGTAAAGCATTACATCTAGCGGTTACACAACTTAACTGGCGCAATGAGGGAGGGCATCATTTTGCTCAAGGTTCCGTTGGATTGATTAATAGTCCATTAGGCCAAGTTGAAGTAAAAGCAGACATTACCGAACAAGGTGGTTTGTCTAGTGTGAATGGAACGCTATATCTCAAAGGAAAAAACATTTCGGTCACACCATGGTTAAATAAAAAATTTACCGGTGTCGCTGATATTTCAGACAGTAAATTGAGTATGCAAGCGTGGTTATCGTTAGATCAAGGCACGATAAGTTCAGCGATGATCCAACTTGCCAAAAGTCATATTGATTGGACGACCCAACATAAATCACACCAAATTGTTATTAACGGTGGCGTTGTTGCGCTAAAGCCCACCTTCGATAAACAGCAACGCGTATGGCGGATTGATACCGAGCAATTTGATATAGCTACCGATAAGATATCGTGGCCTAAATTTGATATCGCAGCGCAATTTTCACTTAATAAGCAATGGCAGCCTATAAATTGGAAAGCCGCACTGACCAATATCAAATTAGATCGATTACTACCATTGCGATCTTTTTTACCCAAGTCGAATAGTATTACGGAAGCGATCACTGCGTTACAACCGACAGGGCTGGTGACAAAAATTCGGGTTGCTGGCGAGCAAGATAAGCCGATCCATTTTTCATTAAATCTTGATGATTTAGCATTTAAACAGTGGCAGTTACTACCTGGTATTAATAAGCTAAATGCGCGTATTGCTGGTGATACAACACAAGGTGCAGTGAAAATTCGAGTCGATGATGATGCTCTGCCTTATGGTAAGGTTTTTCCGAAACCATTAAACATCAATGACGCGACGATTGATGCATATTGGAAACATGATAATCAAGGCACCAGTTTATGGAGTGATAAACTGAGTGTGGCCACCCCAGATCTCAATGCAAAAGGGCAATTTAGACTCGATTTTTATCAAAAATCGCCTGCATGGTTGGCTTTTTATGGTGAAGCGTCGGTTAAAGATGCTGGGCAAACATGGCGTTATTTACCTCGACCAGCGCTTGGTAATAAATTAACCCATTATCTAGCTACCGCGATAAAAGGCGGTACGGTGAAAGACGCTGAACTGCTCTGGTTTGGTCCTTTAAACACATTTCCTTATCCTAATCATGATGGTGTCTTTGAAGTTAAAGTCCCACTGAAAAAAGCAAAATTTCAGTTTGATCCTGATTGGCCATTATTAACAGATCTCAATCTTAATTTAGGCTTTAAAAATGATCGTATGACGATTGATGCCAGTCATGTAAAAACGTTATCAGCCGTTGGCTCTAATGTGGTTGGTGGGGCAAAATTAGCCCCTGATGGGCATTTGAAACTAGCATTTGATCTTGCCGCTAGTGGCAAAGATGTTACAGAGTACATGCTGAAAACGCCATTAGCCGATTCTGTAGGGAGCGCATTACAAACAGTGAGGGTGAATGGGCCTGTTACAGCTAAATTAACCCTTGATATACCTTTTGACGGCAGTGATGTGGATGCGAAAGGTCAGGTGTTTTTTAAAAATAATCGTATCGATTTACGAACACCAGCTCTGACTGTTGATAATACTTACGGTAGTTTAACCTTTGATAATGCCAAAATTAGGGCTGAAGACTTAAGCGGTAAATTATTTGATCAACCGATTAGGCTTGGATTTACGGGTAATAATGTTGCAAACAATCATTATCGAGTAAATGTTGATGTGGCTGGTGATTGGCAAGTCGCTCGATTGCAGCCTTATATTCCTAAACAGTTATTGCATTATCTTTCAGGAACCAGTGATTGGAAAACAAATGTCCAGGTAGATTTAGAAGGTGATTATTTTACTTACAAAGTAAAAAGTCTATTACCTCTTACCCACATTAAGAGTGATTTACCCTATCCGTTATCTTATCAACCTAAGCTCAATCAATCGCAGTTTATGACGGTGAATGTTGATGGCAATGCACAAAGCTTTAATGGGCAACTTCAGATGCCTGATGCGGCTTATCAAGCACGTGTGAACCTTATTGATGGAAAACCACAATTAGCAGCCAGTGATTTGATGATTGGTAAAAAAGAGATTCAGTCATCATTAGGTATTGGACATGTGGTGAATATCGATACTAAGGCATTCAATGTTGATTCGTGGATCGCTTTTGCGAATAAGTGGCAACAATCAAACACCAATAAAAGCCATGGTAATGAGGGGATTGTATGGCCGATTCCAAGCAAGATAGAGGCAAAAGTTAAGCAGTTAACCTTGGGCGGGTTAGTGTGGAATGATGTTAATTTGCATGTCAAACATGGTCATCAGTGGTCCGCGAAATTAGAGAGCCGACAAGCTGAAGGCTATATTACTTGGGATCAGAAAAATACAGTGAATGCGATCTTTAAATCCCTTCATCTTAACTTTCCACAATTAGATAAAAAGTCAGTTACTCAGCAGCAAGCTGATATTACTAAAAAAGCGCCTCCTCTATTATCTCCGATAGTCACAGCGCTAGATCGTAAGGTAATGGCTGCGATCCCTGCTATTAAACTTACGATATCGGATGCATGGCTACAGGGTTATCGATTAGGGCAAGTCAATGCTGTACTTGAGAAGTCCTCAAATCAATTAACGTTGAAAACGTTCAATATTAATGCTGGTAATATCAAATTAGATGCTAATGGACGTTGGTATTTTAAAGATAACCGTAATCATTCGGCGTTAAGTTTCATGGTGAAAGGTGACAATAGCTCCGATTTAGTAGGTCGCTTTGGTATTGAAGGTGGCGTGCAAGATGCATCGTTTGATACGAGTATTTCAGCCGCATGGCAAGGATCACCTTGGGCGATGGATCGCCGAACATTAAATGGCAAGGTGAAAACAGATATTGGCAAAGGGCTAGTCAGTGGCGCATTTGGCGCAGGACGATTGCTTGGCCTGTTTAGTTTAGATTCTATTATTCGAAAAATGCAGCTCGATTTCTCGGGGGTATTTGATAATGGCTTAGCGTTTAACTATATCAAAGGAACAGGAATAATTAAGCAAGGCACCTTTTATAGTAACGATATCAAGATGCAAGCATTAGCCGGTGATATGTACATTAAAGGTAAGGTTGATCTGGTGAATGAAAAGGTCGATGCAAATGTGAAGTTTATTCCTGACTTTACCTCGGGCTTACCTGTTTTAACCGCTTTTGCTGTTGCTCCACAAACAGCGTTATATGTGTTAGCTATTTCAACGGTGTTATCACCCGTGTTAGATGTGATCACTCAGGTTAATTATCAAGTAACGGGTTCGATTGAAGCTCCGAACGTTGTAGAGCGCTCACGCTTATCTGGTGAGTATACTGTGCCTGATGAGTAAGCTAAATGAATGGGTTGCGTTAATTTTTATCAGTGGTACAACAAAGAGATAGTAATAAATACGTTATATGTTGAGTATAACAAGTGTATAGGCCCAGGGAGAAGGTCATGGCGAAGATTGGTTTAGTACAAATGAATTCGGGAGCCGATCCTGAACATAATCTCACTAAATTAAAAAAGAAAGTGAAAGGGCTTCAGCTACAAGGGGCTAAATTGGTTGTTACTCCTGAAAATACCTTAGTTTTTGGTAGTAAAGCAGATTACCAGAAATGGGCTGAACCTCTCAATGACGGCCCATTTCAAAAAGAATTATCAGCATTAACTGAAAAGTTAGGCATTTGGCTTTTACTGGGCTCAATGCCTATCTTACAACCCGATGGTTCAATCACATCAACCAGCTTGTTATATAACGATAAAGGCCAACTCCAAGAACATTATAATAAGCTGCATATGTTCGATGTCGATGTTGCCGATAAACACCGTAGCTATCGAGAGTCTGATACTTTTAAAGCGGGTGATGAGCTTAAAGTCGTAAAAACACCGTATGGCAATATCGGGATGTCGATTTGCTATGATGTAAGATTTCCATTGCAATATAGTGCATTACGCGCACAAGGTGCTGATATTATTGTTGTGCCCGCAGCGTTTACTAAGTTAACAGGTAAAGCGCATTGGGAAGTATTATTACGAGCTCGTGCTATTGAAACTCAGTGTTGGGTGATTGCCGCTGCACAATGGGGCGAGCATAATGAAGGGCGAGAAACATGGGGCCACTCAATGATTATTGATCCTTGGGGGCAAATTGTTGCCTGTCAGCAGCAAGGCACCGGTGTTCTGACTGCCAATATTGATTTACAATTATCTGAGAAGATCCGCGCCAACATGCCTGTTGCTGAACATACTAAATTTTATGTTCAACCGCGCTAAATAATTTAAGAGCAAATTAATGACCCTTAACACCGTAGAAAATACCATGCTAGACCAATCAGGTCTTGGCCGTGATGAACTGCATAATATCCTTGGGCTAATTGCAGCAAGAGATGTGGATTATGCCGATATTTATTTCCAATCTTGCTGGCATGAGTCGTTAGTACTGGAAGACAGTATTATTAAAGATGGTTCGTTTAATATCGATCGTGGTGTAGGTGTACGTGCGGTTGCTGGCGAGAAAACAGGTTTTGCATATTCTGATCAAATAAACCTATTGGCATTAACGCAAAGTGCCAAAGCGGCACGTGGTATTGTGCGCCAAGGGGGAAGTGGCAAAGTACAAACTTTCAGCCCACTAACACCATCAGGTATTTATGCCCCTATTAATCCATTAGGCAGTCTTGATAAATTCCAAAAAATTGCATTACTGGAAGAAATTGATCGTTATATTCGTACTAAAGAGCCATTAGTCACGGAAGTGTCGGTTAGCATCAATGGTGTCTATGAAGAGGTGTTAGTTGCCGCGCTTGATGGCACTTATGCGGCAGATATTCGCCCGCTTGTTCGTTTATCTATCAGTGTTCTGGTTGAAAAAGGCGATAAACGTGAGCGTGGTAGTGCGGGTGGCGGTGGTCGTTACGGTTATGAAATGTTCTTAACTGAAACCGATGGTAAAAGCCAAGCATTGTATTTTGCTGATGAAGCTATCCGCCAAGCATTGATTAACCTAGAAGCAGAGGCAGCCCCTGCAGGTACCATGCCGGTGGTTTTAGGAGCTGGTTGGCCTGGCGTGTTGTTACACGAAGCTGTCGGCCATGGCCTTGAAGGCGACTTTAACCGTAAAGGTTCATCGATGTTCTCTGGTCAGTTAGGTGAGCAAGTCACATCACCGTTATGTACCATTGTCGATGACGGTACACTGGTTGATCGTCGTGGCTCTATTAACATTGATGATGAAGGCACACCTTCACAATACAATGTGCTGGTGGAAGGCGGTAAGCTAAAAGGCTACATGCAAGATAAGCTTAACGCACGTCTAATGGGCGTAGCGCCTACTGGTAATGGTCGTCGTGAGTCATATGCGCATTTACCTATGCCTCGCATGACAAACACTTACATGCTGCCTGGTGAACATACACCAGAAGAAATTATTTCCAGCGTGAAGAAAGGCATCTACGCCCCTAACTTCGGTGGTGGTCAGGTTGATATCACATCGGGGAAATTTGTATTCTCTGCATCAGAAGCTTACTTAATTGAAAACGGTAAGATCACTCGTCCAATTAAAGGCGCAACTTTAATTGGTAGCGGTATTGAAGCGATGCAGCAAGTTTCTATGGTTGGTAATGACTTAGATATCGACCGTGGTGTGGGTGTGTGTGGTAAAGCGGGACAAAGTGTACCTGTGGGTGTTGGTCAGCCAACCCTGAAAATTGATTCAATGACAGTAGGCGGCACTGAGTAAATCTTCTCGCACGTCTATTTGATAAAGAAAAAGCCAGCATGAATAATTCCTGCTGGCTTTTTTTATTTTTACTTTATCACAACGAAAAGAGGTGAGTGATTACTTATCTTCTAGGTATAAAGATTTAAGGTATTGGAAAATTTCACGGTAAGCCTTACCTGGCTTCTCTTGTGATTTTTCTTTTGTTGCTTGGCGAACAAGTTGGCGTAAATGTTGGCGATCAGCATCTGGGTGATCGACTAAGATAGCATTGATCATGCTATCGCCATTTTCGATTAACTTATCCCGTTTTAGCTCAAGCTTTTTCAGCGCAACAGTATGCTGAGAGTGCTTATTACGTAATTTATCGAGTGCCGCTTGGATTGGTTCAATGTCGATAAAGCGCATTTGCTTACCGATATATTGAAGTTGACGACGACGTGCTTCTTTATTAAAGCGCTGAGCGTCTTTAATTGCATCCATCATTTCGTCATCAAGAGGCATCTTAGCGAGTGCATTAGGTGTTAATTCAACTAACTCTTCACCAATTTTTTGTAGCGCATCCATGTCGCGTTTCATCTCGGATTTACTTACCCAGATGATTTCTTCTTCTTCATCCCAAGGGGCTTTCTTGTTTTTACGGCTCATAATGGGCTCACTAACACTATCAATAGCTCTATTTTATCAGTTTAATAACGATTTTGGGCGTAAATTACATTATTCTATAACCAATAAGCAAAACTCTAACCTTAAGTGATTGTATGGACGTAAGAGAACAGGTAGCCCAGCAGCGTGTTGAACTGGAAGCTGCGGTTGCGAAAGCACTGGAAGTCGCCGGTAAACAAGCGGATGCCGCCGAAGTAGCCATTAACAAAACAACAGGGATCAGTGTCTCTACACGTATGTGTGATGTTGAGAATGTTGAATTTAATAGTGATGGCGCATTAGGGATCACTGTTTATCGCGGAAATCGCAAAGGCAGCGCATCAACTTCTGATTTAAGTGAATCAGCAATTGCTCAGACAGTAGCAGCCGCACTGGATATTGCTAATTACACTTCAGAAGATCCTTTTGCAGGGCCAGGTCCGAAAGAATTAATGGCACGTGATATTCCTGATTTGGATTTATTCCATCCAGATGAGCCAGAGCCCGATCGCGCAGCAGCGATTGCTATTGCTGCAGAAGAAGCCGCATTAGCTTATGATCCTCGAATTAAACAAAGTGATGGCGCAAGCTATGATAGCCATTACGGTGTCCGTGTTTATGGAAACAGCCACGGCATGTTGGCAAGTTATGCCTCAAGTCGTCACAGCATCAGTTGTTGTGTGATAGCGGAAGGTAAAAATGGTGAGATGGAGCGAGATTACAGCTACACCACTTCACGTTTAGCCTCTGAGATGTGGACACCAGAGCGTGTGGGTCGCCATGCAGCTGAGCGTACAGTGGGGCGTGTTGATGCGCAGAAACTGACAACCCGTGAAGCACCTGTGATGTTTGCAGCGGATATTGCCACAGGCTTGTTTGGTCACTTAGTGATGGGGATCAGTGGTGCTAATCTGTACCGTAAATCTTCTTTTTTAGTTGATAAGTTAGGTGAGCAAATTTTCCCTGAGTGGTTAGGTATTAGCGAGCGTCCACATATTTTACGTGGTATGGCGAGTACCCCGTTTGATAGCGAAGGTTTAGCCACTTATGACCGTGAAATCATTACCGACGGTGTGCTACAAACTTACTTATTGACCAGCTACGCTGCCCGTAAAATGAATATGCAACCAACAGGTCATGCGGGTGGTATTCATAACTGGATGGTGAAATCGACCGGTGAGTCTTTTGAGCAAATGCTGAAGAAGATGGATCGAGGTTTATTGGTCACAGAGCTAATGGGTCAAGGCGTGAATATCGTAACGGGTGATTACTCGCGTGGTGCAGCGGGTTTCTGGGTTGAGAATGGTCAAATTCAATATCCAGTGTCTGAAATTACGATTGCCGGTAATTTAAAAGATATGATGCAGAATATCGTTGCTATTGGTAATGATACTGAAACTCGCAGTCAGATCTTAACTGGCTCGATGTTATTAGATTCAATGAAGATTGCTGGTGAGTAATTTTTGCTAAATTGATTAAAACGAAAAGCCCGAATCAACATGATTCGGGCTTTTTTTATTTATTCATATTACAGGAAAGGGCTGTTTTTAGGGGGTAATGAAGATAGTCGCAAGACCAAGGAATACCATTAAACCGACAATATCAGTACACGTCGTTAATGCCATACCGCCAGCTAATGCTGGATCGATCTTGAGTTTTTTCAATCCAATCGGGATCAATACACCCGCAACACCGGCGACAAATAAGTTCGCGAGCATTGCACCGGCCATAATAGCACCTAGCATTAAACTGCCTTTCCAAACAACGACAACCGCACCGATAATTAACGCCCATATAAAGCCATTAATTAAACCAACACGGGCCTCTTTACTTAGTAGCCAGCGGGTGTTGGTATCACCGATGTGACCGACAGCTAAACCACGAATAACCAGAGCAACGGTTTGGTTACCGGCAACGCCACCCATTGAGGGAACGATAGTCATCAATACAGCAACAGTAGCCATCTGTTGTAAAGTGTTTTCAAACATGTTGGAAACAGAGGCTGCAGCGAGTGCTGTTAATACGTTAACACCTAACCAAATACTACGACTTTTGGCTGATTTTAAAACCGGCGCAAAGGTATCTTCGTCATCGTCCATACCCGCCATACTCATCATTGAGTGTTCGGCTTCTTCACGAATGAGATCGACCACGTCATCGATAGTAATACGACCAAGTAATAGATTATTTTGATCGACAACAGGTGCTGAAACCCAGTTACGACGTTCAAACAAATTGGCGATTTCACTGTCAGGCATATCGACAGGAATAGCTTCATCTGCATCTTCCATCACATCTTTGATTTCAATATCAGGCTGTGTCGTAATTAGTGTAGCAAGAGATAAATGGCCTATTAAGGTTTCGTTGCTATCAACGACATATAAAGCATCTGTCGCTTCAGGTAACTCGCCTCGCATACGCAAATAACGTAAGACAACATCAGCGGTAACATCACCACGAATGGTGATGAAGTCGGTACTCATCATACCGCCAGCAGTATCTTCAGGGTACGCGAGCGCTTTCTCGATACGATGACGGTCAGTGCTATCCATTTGCGCCAGTACTTCTTGATAACGTTCATCAGGAAGACTACGCAGTACATAAGCGACATCATCGCTTTCCATCCCCTCGGTCACAGCAGCCAGTTTCTCTGGCTCCATTTGCGAGACGATACCATCTTTTACATCTTCAGATAGTTCATCAAGGATTTCACCTTGCTCTTCAGGATCGGTCAGTTGCCATAGTACTTGACGTTCTTTCGGAGGAGAGGCTTCCAACAGATGTGCAATATCTTCCGGCTCCATTTCTTGAAGGAGTCGGCGAACATGGACAAACATGCCATTTTCTAATGCAGTATTAACTTCTTGGAGTCGTTGATGGGTTTGATCTTGTTCTAATACATCCGCCATAGGTATTAGGCCCACTTATATTTTGATGGCGCAATAAGTTGAATTTTAACGTAATCACCTAGCTTTTGTCTCACATGTTTTACGTATAATGAGCAGATTTATCCTTCTCACATATATCACATACACAATTACTCGGTTATTTAACGGAAAGTTATCACCAGTTGCCTACAGAGTTATTAATAATAGCGGTAATTAAAGCAGAATTTCAGATTTAGTTGTCAATGACACATGAGAAAATCATTTAAAGTGTAATTGAAAAGTGAGTGGCATTGAGTCTTAAACGTAATGTTTAATTTTCTTCATCAAATCCGGCTTCAATTAAAGCGGAAATAGCGTTAAGTGCTGAGACTTCGTCTAAACCTTCAGCACTTACCATGATTTTTTGTCCTTGCGCAGAATCAAGCATTAAAAGCCCCATGACACTGTCAGCAGTGGCTGATACATCAGCATTACTCACGGTGATCACTGCGGTAAAGCTTTGTGCTAGTTCAACCAGTTTAATTGCCGCGCGTGCGTGTAAGCCGAGTCGGTTTTTAATAAATAATTCGCGTTGGACAGTCATTGTTTTTCTTCTAATGTGCGGTGACGAACTTGGACTTGTTGACCGTGGTGTTCAAAGTAGTCAGCAAGAGATTGTGCAATATAGACAGAACGATGTTGGCCGCCAGTACAACCAATGGCTACCGTGACATAGCTGCGGTTGTTTTTTTCAAGCATTGGGAGCCAAGTTTCGATGAAATTACGAATTTGGTAATTAAGTTGATTCACTTCACTTTGGCTGGAAAGAAAATCTTTTACCTCTTGATCTAGCCCTGTTTGGGGTTTGAGTTCAGGTACCCAATGAGGGTTGGGTAAAAAGCGAACATCAAATACATAATCGGCATCTGAAGGTAAACCATGCTTAAAGCCAAATGATTCAAAAACAAGAATCAGCTCTTTTGCTTCTCGACCTAATACGCGAGCACGAACGGTTTCACTTAAATCATGAATGGATTTATTTGTGGTATCGATAACTAAATCAGCGTGCTCTTTTAAATCACCTAATATGGCACTTTCAGAGGTAATCGCTTGCTCTAGAGTCATATTTTGCCGAGATAAAGGATG
This sequence comes from Photobacterium sp. GB-72, assembly GCF_003026095.1. Taxonomy (NCBI): domain Bacteria; kingdom Pseudomonadati; phylum Pseudomonadota; class Gammaproteobacteria; order Vibrionales; family Vibrionaceae; genus Photobacterium; species Photobacterium sp. GB-72. The sequence continues at coordinate 82,088 of NZ_PYNV01000004.1, forward strand.
TAAGCGACGAGTTTCGCTATAACGTTTAACTAACTCTTTATCATCAGCATCGAGAAAAACAACGTTAACATCAACATCGTTCTCAAGTGATTTGAGAATACGCTGTATTTCACCTGGCTGCTGAGGCATGTTACGTACATCAATACTGACTGCTATATCTTGCTCAGTATGGGCAATGTCTTTGACAAATTGCGGCAGTAGAGTAACAGGTAGATTATCGACACAGTAATAGCCGAGATCTTCAAGCACACGTAAGGCGACAGATTTTCCTGAACCAGAACGGCCACTTACAACCATTAACATCATGGTTTATTTACCTCGGTAATTGGGATATGGAGTAAAAGCTCACGATTCATCGGTAAGGATATGATACAGCTCTTGATCGCTAGTTGCATGACGCAGTTGTTTACATACTTGCTTGTTACCTAGCTTTTCAGCCATGCTTGCAAGCGTTTTTAAATGCTCTTTACATTGTTCTTCTGGTACAAACAGCGCAAACAGAAGATCAACGGGCTGATTATCAATTGCGTCAAAATCAATCGGTTCTTGGCATTGAATCAGTACGGCAATGGCTTGATCGCTATTACTGATACGTCCATGAGGGATCGCAATACCATTACCAATACCTGTAGTCCCCATCTTTTCACGATTGAGCATACATTCGAATAGTGGCTGTGGGTTTTGATCGAGATGAGCGGCAGCTATCTCACTAATGAGTTCTAGCGCGCGTTTTTTGCTGGAGCAAGGGACTGCACTTTTAGTGCAGTCCAGGCTCAATACATGACTAAGTTGCATAGTTAGTGGCTGTTGAGCTTATCTTTGTGTTTGTTTAATTGACGGACGAGTTTATCAGTCAATTCATCAATCGCAGCATACATATTTTCAGAATCCGCTTTTGCGTGGATTTCCCCTGCGTTAATATGTAGCGTAGCTTCAGCGATCTGTTGAAGCTTTTCAACATTAAGTATTACTTGGACATTGTTTATTTTATCGAAGAAGCGCTCAAGTTTTTCAAACTTGGTCGTGACATACTCACGAAGAGAATCGGTTACATCAACATGGTGCCCTGTAATATTGATTTGCATAGACATCTTCCTTTTGTTGGATCTGACCTGTTAATCTAGATCAGACGTTTTCGCTGGTTCGACGGCGGAATACCTAAGGATTCACGGTACTTAGCGATAGTCCGCCTTGCTACCATAATGCCTTGCTCGGCTAGTAGTGTCGCAATTTTGCTGTCACTTAATGGCTTCGCTTGGTTTTCTGCTGCAACAAGTTTCTTCACCAGTGCGCGGATGGCAGTAGACGAACATTCGCCACCATTATCCGTACTGACATGACTTGAGAAGAAGTATTTCAATTCAAAAATACCTCGAGGTGTATGCATATATTTTTGCGTTGTGACTCGAGATATGGTGGATTCATGCATTTCTACGGCAAGGGCGATGTCATTTAATACCATGGGTTTCATCGCTTCTTCGCCATATTCAAAGAAGTCTTGCTGATGTTCGACAATGCAGCGAGCAACTTTGAGTAATGTTTCATTTCGACTTTCTAAACTTTTGATCAGCCATTTAGCATCTTGCAGGTGAGTACGAATAAATTGGCTATCTGCACTATTACGGGTATTTTTGCTTAATGCTGCATATTGTTCATTGACTTTAATACGAGGCACGCTGTCAGGGTTGATAGTGACTACCCATTTGCCGTGATCTTTAAACACAGAGACATCTGGTACCACATATTCGGTGTCTGAATGAATAACACGATTGCCTGGACGCGGATCGAGCGAATGGATCAACGCCATTACGGCTTTTAAATCGGCTTCTTTTAGTTTGGTTTCACGCATCAGTTGTCGATAATCACGATTGCCTAAAAGAGCAATATGATCAGACAGTAGCATTTTGGCTTCAGTGAGCCACTGGGTCTCTTTTGGGTAGGTAGCCAGTTGCAATAACAAGCATTCTTGCAAATTACGAGAAGCGACACCGAGAGGGTCAAATTGTTGTACGCGTTTTAATACCGCTTCAACTTCATCTAGCTCAAGTTCATCATCATCAAAACTCTCTAGAATATCTTCTGCAGAGCAGGATAAATATCCTTTTTCATCAACGGCATCAATGATAGCTGTTGCAATGGCAAGATCAGTTTCACTAAATGGGGTTAGCTGAACTTGCCACATTAGGTAGTCTTGTAACGATTCCGTGGTTTCCCCTTGATAGGCAGGAATATCATCGTCAAGTGCAATGCCCGTACTGCCTGTTCCTGCGCTATAAACATCATCCCAAGTGGTATCGACGGGGAGTTCTTCTGGCATTTCATTGGTATCGATAACATCGGCGGTGTCAAAGCTTTCAATATCATCAATATTGTCAGAGGCATCGTCTGTTGAAGATTCTGTCGCAGCTTTATCATCGTTTGTTGAAAGATCTTCATTTTCTTCCAGCTCTAGCAATGGATTTCCATCTAGGGCTTCTTGAATTTCCTGTTGGAGATCCAAAGTAGATAACTGCAGCAGGCGAATAGCTTGCTGTAGCTGCGGCGTCATGGCCAGTTGTTGGCCTAGCTTAAGCTGGAGCGAAGTTTTCATTAACGTAGATATACCTTGTCGTTATTATTTTTATGCTGTGGCTTTTTCTTCAATAGCAGACCTATGTAATGTGTTATAAGCGGAATTGGTCACCTAAGTACACGCGCTTAACATGCTCATCGTTGAGAACATGTTCAGGTGTACCGTTAGCGATTAACTGTCCTTGACTTACGATATACGCATGCTCACAGACATCAAGTGTTTCCCTTACATTATGGTCTGTTATTAAGACGCCAAGCCCACGATCACGTAAATGTTCAATGATCTTTTTGATGTCGATCACAGAGATGGGGTCAACACCAGCAAATGGCTCATCAAGTAAAATAAATTTAGGGTTTGCGGCTAATGCTCGTGCAATTTCAACACGGCGTCGCTCACCACCTGATAATGATTGGCCAAGACTGTTACGGATATGCTGGATGTTAAACTCATCCAATAAATCTTCTGCTTTGTCTTGGCGCTCTTCTTTCGTTAATTCTTTGCGCGTCTGGAGTACCGCCATCAAGTTATCATAAACGCTTAAGCGGCGGAAAATCGATGCTTCTTGAGGTAAATAACCGATACCCATACGTGAACGGTTATGCATGGGCTGTAGGCTAATATCGTCACCATCAATGGTGATCACACCTTCATCTCGTGCAACTAAACCTACAATCATATAAAACGATGTCGTTTTACCTGCCCCGTTAGGTCCTAATAGACCGACGATTTTTCCAGATTCAACCTCAAGGCTAACATCAGAAACAACTTTACGTCCGTTATAGCTTTTTGCGAGGTGTTCTGCTTTTAGAATAGCCATAGATACTGTTTATTTCTTGTTATTGTTCAATTGATTTGGTTGGATGACGGTAGTTACGCGCTCTTTGTCGCCACTTTTTGCAACCAAACGTTGTTCATCGATCTTATAAGTGATGACATTACCTTTGATTTCACTGCCATCTTGTATCAAGACTGCGTGATCCGTCATTTTCAAAAATTCTGTTTTTGTGTCATAGCGCATTTTTAATGCTTCGCCATCAATAGGCTTACCATCATCCATAATTTGATGGAAGGTGGCAGGGTTACCATAAGCAACAATAGTTTGCTCTTTGGCGTTGCTATTTGGGCGTGTTACAACAACTTTATCAGCATGAATATCAATTGTGCCCTGACGTAATCTTACATTGCCAGTAAAGGTTGCAATGTTATTTTTTACATCAAGTTCTTGGCTATTCGAGCTGATATTAATCGGTTGTTTAGTATCACTTTTTAATGCCCAAGACGATGTGCTAACACACAATAAGCATAGTAGAGCACTAGTTTTCAGTCGGTTCATATCTACTTTTCACATTTTTTAAGAGTTTAGCGACTTTACGTTTCATATTACCCGTCATACCTTCACCCTGGTTTTGGAAGGCGGGGCCTATAATCATGACATGGTCTTGAGTATTAAAATCTTGAGTTTCAATATTCAATTGCAAGTTATCTGTTTTGATCACTTGGATATCTGAATCGGGTAATAAGTTAAACATACGAACATTGCCATGAAGATTCAGTACCTTATTTTTATCTAAGATAGCGGTATTGGAGCTGATCCGCCATTCTGCATTCTTACCTTCCTTAAATACCCACAATACAGGTTTTACAAAATCGGTCTCACCACTTTTTTCAAAGTATTCAAGATGATCTGAATCGATTTGATAACTACGAATACCTGTGGGGTCAAAGGTTGTATTACTGATATCGTTACCAATGAACATTGGCTTTTCATCATCAGGTTTTACTTGATGATCTTGTTGCCACTGTTGTTCAAGTTGGTTGTAGCCTAACCATGCACAAAATATTACCAGAAGTACATAGAGTAGCCTTTTTAAAGTCATAGACTTAAGCCTTTATCATGTTTCATTGTTCTAATTCGTTACGCGTTATACTGAGTATGCTACTACATCACGCCTGCTTTTAATAAATCATGCATGTTTAATGCACCAACCAGTTGAGCGTTTTCAGTCACAAGCAACCCATTGATTTTACGATCTTCCATTATTTTTAACCCTTCAGCTGCGAGCAGTTGAGGAGAAATGGTTTGCGGGTTACAAGACATCACATCACCGATACTCGTATTGTGGATATCAATATGGTTATCGAGTAAACGGCGTAAATCACCATCGGTAAATATCCCGCTAAGTTGTTGCTTATTATTAACGATAGCCGTCATGCCTAAGCCTTTTTTTGAGATTTCTAGCAAGGCATCTTTAATGCTGGCTGTTTCTTCAATAATAGGCAGCATTTTACCGGTATGCATGACATCCGCGATACGCATTAATAATTTTCGGCCAAGTGCTCCACCTGGATGAGACAAAGCAAAATCATCTGCCGTAAATCCACGTGCTTCCATAACTGAAATTGCTAATGCATCACCCATCACAAGTGTTGCTGTCGTACTTGAGGTTGGTGCTAGATTTAATGGGCAAGCTTCTTTATCTACAGTGATCTGTAAGTTGATAACGGCCATTTTTGCCATACTGGACGTTGGCTTGCCTGTCATGCTGATCATGGGAATTCCCAATCGTTTAATAACAGGCAGTAACGCTAAAATTTCAGCTGCTTCGCCAGAGTTAGAAATTGCGATCACAACATCTTCTTGTTTGATCATGCCTAAATCACCATGGCTTGCTTCACCAGGATGTACGAAAAAGGCAGGTGTACCGGTACTCGCCAGTGTTGCTGCTAGTTTTCTACCAATATGACCCGATTTACCCATTCCCATCACAATGACTTTGCCTTGGCAATCGAGTACCAGCTGACAGGCTTTATTAAAGCTATCATTAATATATCGGCTGATGTTTTGTAATGCTTGAATTTCAATATCCAGCACTTTTTTGCCATGACTAGAAAAGTCAAAGGAGCGAGACATCTGATTATTCTCCATTATGCGGAAATATTTAAGAATAGGTAAGCTTGGTAAGCAATAAAGCACAGTACCAAAAGACCGCCTTCAACACGATTGATTCGACGACGTTTACCTAATGCCATTAATAATAACAATACAGACAGTCCGAGCATGACATAAAAATCACGCCCCATCGCAAGAGGACTTAATACTGATGGGTTTAGCAGCCCAGGTATACCCATTACTGCTAAAATATTAAAGACATTGGAGCCGATGATATTACCTACCGCCATATCATCTTCACCCTTGTAAATACTCGCGATAGAAGCGGCAAGCTCAGGCAAACTGGTACCAACAGCAATGATCGTTAAACCAATCACTAAGTCACTCATGCCGTAGTGTTTAGCAATAACTACGGCTGACTCTACTACCATATCAGATGAGTAAAGCAGTAAACCTAAACCAATAAAGACCCAGATAATAGCGGATGAGTTTTTAACGCCGGTTGGGATCTCAGCTTCTTGCTCTTCAGCAAGAGGATCGTTTTTGCTCGACTTGCTGATTTTTAACATCGCAAGTAAAAACAGGACAAAAAGCACGGCAAGAAAAGCGCCTTCCATTCGGCCTAAATAATTATCCCACAGTAAGAGGCCAGCAATAACGGTCACGCCTAACATTAGCGGTAATTCACGGCGAATAATGGTTGAACTGATTGATAGTGGCTTCAACATTGCCGTTATACCTAAAATCAGAGCAATATTGGCGATATTAGAGCCAAGCACATTACCTACTGCTGTATCGGTTTTACCTGCAAGTGCTGCGGTCGCTGAAACCATCATTTCGGGTGCCGAAGAGCCCATTGCCAGTATTGTCATACCGATAACAAGTGGCGCAACACCAAAATTTTTAGCCAGTGCTGCAGCGCCATATACTAATCGATCGGCACTCCATACTAATAACACTAACCCTACACAGAGCAATACAATGGCTTCGAGCATTCTAATCCCTTTTAAAAATGGCACGTTAAAAACGAGTACAGTAAATCTAGCGTTGAATCGCTTTTGATATTAGGCCGTAATTTTGACGGTTAGCAAAGCAAAAGGGAAGTATAACAAATGACTAATTCTCTCTATTGTGAACATTTATGAGGGAAAATAACAATCACGATGAATTTATCATGATGGATTGTAAAGCCTTGCTATTTTTAGGGATGATACAAATATTTGAATAGCGTTCAATTGTTAAGTTAAAATAATACAAGAAAAGGTTAATAAGAATCGTTATCCAAGTAGTTGGCGTTTAAAATAACAGCAATACGCCTTAACACTGTAACAATAGATGAGATATGAACCGACTAACTTGAGTTGATGTTTTATTCTCCTTATTATCCTTAGCTATAATGGTTTTCACGCGATAAATATGATTTTTCCCGTGGCTAAGCCATAATGTATTGATTTTTAATAATAATTAGTGTTTTTAATGAGAAATTACCAGTAATTAGAGGCGAATACGAAGCAATGGCTAAAAGCGATATACTGATTTCGATTAAAAACCTAACATTTTCTCGTGGAGAACGATTCATTTTTGATGATATTTCCCTTGATGTGCCACGAGGAAAAGTAACCGCAATTATGGGACCTTCGGGCATAGGTAAAACAACATTACTCCGTTTAATTGGTGGTCAAATTGTGCCAGATAACGGCGAAGTATGGTTTGATGAGTGGAATATCCCAACCTTAAAACGCAGTGATTTATATCAAGCTCGTAAACGAATGAGTATGTTGTTTCAATCGGGCGCGCTTTTTACTGATATGAACGTTTTCGACAATATTGCATTTCCGTTGCGGGAACATACCGATTTACCTGACGATTTATTGCGTAGTTTAGTGTTACTGAAATTAGAAGCAGTAGGGTTACGTGGTGCGGCGCAATTGATGCCGAATGAGTTATCTGGCGGTATGGCACGTCGAGCGGCCTTAGCTCGTGCCATTGCTCTTGATCCTGAATTAATGATGTATGACGAACCTTTTGTCGGACAAGATCCCATTACGATGGGCGTGTTAGTTCAATTAATCAGTAGTCTCAATAAAGCATTAGGTATGACATCAGTCGTCGTTTCTCATGATGTACCCGAAGTGATGAGTATCGCTGATCATGTTTACTTACTATCAGGTGGTAAAATTATTGGCAGTGGTAGCCCTCAAGAATTACGAGAAAATCCAGATCCTCGCGTACGTCAGTTCTTAGACGGAGATGCTGATGGCCCCGTTCCTTTTAAGTTTCCAGCGCAGCCATTAGAGCAAGATTTATTTGGTTAAGCGTTATTCACGATGCGTGTCATGCGCATCTGTTATTCGATGGATTACGAGCAAAAAATGATTGTTGATGCAATAGCTGATTTAGGGCGAAGTGGTATTGAAAAATGCCAAACAATGGGCCGAGCAACGTTAATGTTGTTTGGCGCATTGGTGAGTAAGCCTCAGCCAAGAAAAATGTTTCCGTTATTAATAAAGCAACTGTATTCAGTTGGTGTTTTATCAATAGCGATTATTCTTGTTTCAGGTTTGTTTATCGGCATGGTGCTGAGTTTACAAGGTTACCTTGTACTGGCTGACTTTGGTGCCGAAACGAGCTTAGGACAAATGGTTGCATTGTCTTTACTACGCGAATTAGGTCCGGTAGTGACAGCACTGTTGTTTGCTGGGCGAGCAGGATCTGCACTTACCGCTGAAATAGGTTTAATGAAAGCCACTGAACAGCTGTCAAGTATGGAAATGATGGCGGTTGATCCGCTGCGTCGAGTGATTGCACCACGTTTTTGGGCTGGTGTTATCTCAATGCCATTATTAGCACTGATGTTTAGTGTTGTAGGTTTATGGGGGGCGCAAATTGTTGGCGTTGATTGGAAAGGGATTGATTACGGTAGTTTCTGGTCGGTTATGCAATCGTCAGTGAACTTTAGTTATGACATAGGGAACAGCATTATTAAGGCTGTTGCTTTTGCTATAACGGTAACCTGGATTGCGGTATTTAATGGTTATGATGCCGTTCCTACTTCTGAAGGGATCAGCCGAGCAACGACACGAACAGTGGTGAATTCATCACTGGCGGTATTGGGCTTAGATTTTATTTTGACTGCACTGATGTTTGGTAGCTAATTCGTAAAGAAACCAACATGGTCTTAGTGTGACAAAACAAATTAAATGGATAAAAGCATGCAACAAAATAAACGTTTAGAACTGTGGGTTGGCATTTTTATGTTAGCCGGAATTGCAGCATTATTAGTATTAGCTTTCAAAGTTGCTAACCTACAAAGCTTTGGTAGTAATGAAAGTTACACATTAAAAGCCCATTTCGATAATATCGGTGGTTTAAAAGTCCGCTCTCCCGTGAAGGTCGGTGGTGTAACCGTTGGTGAAGTGACAGCTATTAACCTTGATAAAGAAACCTATATTCCGATGGTTACGTTATCGATTAACAAAAAATTTGGTTATTTCCCTGAAACGAGCTCGGCTTCAATTTTAACATCTGGCCTTTTAGGTGAGCAGTATTTAGGTATTTCCCCTGGGTTCGTTGATGACGATGTCGAGATGCTACATAACGGCGATCTTATTGAAGACACGAAATCTGCGTTAGTATTAGAAGATATGATAGGCCAAGTGCTATATAGCATTGGCGGTGACAAAAAAGACTAGGAGCACCAATGAAATTTTTACGATGCCTAATGCTGGCTTTTCTTGCCCTACCGATGTTGGTGCAGGCTGCAACAATCGATCAGACCAATCCATACACGATGATGGATAAAGTTTCTGTTCAGTTATTTAAAACCTTAAAAGCAGAGCAGCCGAAGATCCAAGCCAATCCAGAAGAGTTACGTATTATTGTTAAAAAAGAGCTATTGCCTTATATCAATACACGTTATGCCGCTTATAAAGTGTTGGGTTCAAATTTAAAGAAAACTACCGCAGAGCAGCGTGATGCATTCACGGAAGCGTTCACTGAATATTTAGTAGCATCTTATGCTCAGGTGTTAACGCAGTATACTGATCAGAAAATTCAGATTGAGCCTGCCAAAGCGGTTCCCGCAGATCGTAGTATCGTGTCAGTACGCGTTGATATTGTCGATAATCAACGCCCACCTATTCGTCTTGATTTTAAGCTACGTTTAAATAAAAAGACAAAAGAATGGCAAGGATTTGACATGGTTGCTGAAGGAGTCAGTATGATTTCGACTAAGCAAAGTGAGTGGAGTGGTGAGCTTCGCACGAAGGGAATCGATGCGGTAACGCAAAACCTACGCGATCTTGCTGCTAAGCCAATTCAGATCGAGAAAAAATGATCATGTCTGAGGATAGGATCAAATGGCAAGCTCTCGGTAATGACCAATATTGCTTGTCAGGTTGTTTAGAACGTGACACAGTGCCAGCTTTTTGGCGACGTAGAAACGAGTGGGTACCTGATTCAAACAAGGTCTTGCTCGATCTAGGTGGTTTGAGTCGAGTCGACTCAGCTGGCATGGTGATGTTATTGCATCTTCACCAGCAATTAAGCAGCGCAGGATGTGACTTCACCCTGCTTAATGTGCCCGAGCAGCTAAAAACATTGTTACGCTTGAGCCATGTTGAACCCATTTTAGCCGCTAGCATGCAGTGAGCTTTAGAGAGGATAGCTTGTGGAAATCTCCGAGATTAAACAAATTTTAGAAAACGCCTTAGATCTTGATGAAGTGATTGTTAAAGGTGAAGGTAGTCACTACGAAGTTATTGCAGTGAGTACGATTTTTGACGGCATGAGCCGAGTGAAAAAACAACAAACTATTTATGGTCCGTTAATGGATCGAATTGCAGCAAACGACATTCACGCATTAAGTATCAAAACGTATACACCTGAAGAATGGATGCGTGATAAAAAGCTAATGTCGTTATAACGAGGTAAACGATGCAGAAGTTTCGTATTCAGGGCGGTGGTCCACTAAGCGGTGAAGTGTCAATTTCTGGCGCTAAGAATGCAGCATTGCCGATTTTATTCGCCGCTTTGCTTGCTGAAGAGCCTGTAGAAATTGCAAATGTTCCAAAATTACGTGATATCGATACGACAATGGAACTACTTTCTCGTTTAGGCGTAAAAGTATCACGTAATGGCTCAGTTCATATCGATGCAAGTGATGTGAATGAGTTTTGTGCTCCTTACGATTTAGTGAAAACGATGCGTGCTTCTATCTGGGCACTTGGCCCATTGGTTGCTCGTTTTGGTCAAGGTCAGGTTTCACTACCTGGCGGTTGTGCGATAGGCGCGCGCCCTGTTGATCTTCATATTGTAGGTTTAGAGCAATTAGGCGCAACAATCACGCTTGATGAAGGCTACGTGAAAGCGAGTGTTGATGGTCGCCTGAAGGGCGCACATATCGTGATGGATAAAGTCAGTGTTGGTGCAACAGTAACGATTATGTCAGCAGCAACATTGGCTGAAGGCACAACGGTTATTGAAAATGCAGCACGTGAGCCTGAAATTGAAGATACAGCTGCATTTTTAAATGCACTTGGCGCAAAAATTTCAGGTGCAGGTACTGCAACCATTACCATTGAAGGCGTTGAGCGTCTTGGTGGTGGTTACCACGAAGTGGTTGCTGACCGTATTGAAACGGGAACTTTCCTTGTTGCTGCTGCTGTTTCTGGTGGCAAGATTATGTGTCGTAATACCAAGCCTGAATTAATGGAAGCGGTATTAGCAAAGCTTGAAGAAGCAGGCGCTTTGGTTGAAACGGGTGAAGACTGGATCAGCCTTGACATGACAGGACGTGAGCTTAAAGCGGTCAATATCCGTACCGCGCCACATCCAGGTTTCCCAACAGACATGCAAGCGCAATTCTCACTACTGAACCTCATTGCCAAAGGCACAGGTATTATTACTGAAACGATTTTTGAAAACCGTTTCATGCATATTCCTGAGTTAATTCGTATGGGCGCTCACGCTGAGATTGAAGGTAACACTGTTATTTGTGGTGATACTGCAGGTTTAAGTGGTGCTCAAGTGATGGCAACAGATTTACGTGCATCAGCAAGCCTTGTGATTGCAGGTAGCATTGCGAAAGGTGAGACGATTGTTGATCGTATTTACCATATCGACCGTGGTTACGAGTTTATCGAGCAGAAGTTTAGCGCATTAGGTATGAACATCGAACGTATCTAAGATGTCTTATTTTTAAATAAGAAATGTCTAAACAAAAAAACGCCTCACATGTGAGGCGTTTTTTTATATTTGTTATGTGTAATTATCGCATCGGTTTATTCTCAGAGGCCGGGCGATTAGCCACCGTTACAGGAATGATCATGGGTTTACCATCACGTAGAATTTTTACATTCACATGCGTACCTGGGCGGATATCAGTAACAATATCTCTAACGCTTTGTACATTCGTGACTTGTTTACCTGCAATCTCGACCACGATATCATTTTTTTGAAAGCCAGCTTTTGACGCAGGGCCGTTAGGATCCATACCTTCTACGATAATGCCATTTACCTGATTGGCATCATACAGTCTTGCCATAACAGGGTTAATCTCACGCCCTTGAATACCAATCCAACCACGGATAACACGCCCATCAGCGATCAGCTTATTCATAATTTTGATGGTTAGTTGGTAAGGGATAGCAAATGAAATACCGTAGGTTTCAATATTCGTTGCTTGTTGGAAAGAAGCGGTATTAATACCAACGAGCTCTCCACGGGTATTGACTAATGCCCCACCTGAGTTACCACGGTTAATCGCGGCATCTGTTTGGAGAAAATCTTGTGGGCCATAAAAGCTCATGCCTGAACGCCCTGTTGCTGAAATAATACCAAAGGTTGTTGTTTGACCTAGATTATAGGGATTACCTATGGCAAGAACGACATCACCGACTGTCGCTTTGTAGTCTGGATTAACTGGGATCACGGGTAAATTATCAGCATTAATTTTCAAAACCGCGAGATCGGTTAATTGATCTAAGCCAATCAGTTGTGCGTTTAAAATGCGGCCATCTTGCAGTGCGACAATGACTTGATCCGCATTGGCGACAACGTGATAGTTCGTCACGATATAGCCTTTATCACTCATGATCACCCCCGATCCTAATCCTTGGGTGATTAACTCTGGCTCTGGTCGTGATTCATTATTTTCATAGCGACGGTTATAAATATTCACCACCGCAGGCGAAGCGCGTTTAACGGCGTAGTTAAATGATAAAGGGGCGGGCGCATCGTCTAATTGGGGTAAAGACACCGGTGATGATGGGCGCAAACTTGGTACAGCAACAAGTACAACACATGCTGTGATAAGGCCGAGCAAAATAGAACGACCAAGAAAAGCCAACATCAAGAGTCCTTAAAGTAATAAAGAGAGTGAGTGGCAAGAAGAATACCATTCATACTTAGAGAGACCAATAATAAAGTCAGAGCGCTGTTTCACCCTGACTTTATTTGAAGGTTAATGATAAACGTATTATTACCTAATGATCAGGTACAGGACGTTGTTTCCACGCTTGACTTCCATCGCAAGCACATCAGGTTTTGCTTCAAGTGCTTTACGAAGTTCACCGAGGTTATTTATCTTATTACGGTTAAGGCCAATAATAATGTCACCTTTTTTTAGCCCATAACGTGCAGCGATAGATCGCTCATCAAGCTTTGATACCTTAACCCCTTTGACTTTATCGCCAGCAACCGTATTGGTAAATTCAGCACCGGCTAGGCTAGGGTGGAGATTATCAGCCTTCACTTTGTTTTCACTCGCCGCTTTTAAGGTCACATTAACGGTTTGCTTTTTACCGTCGCGAATAATACCTAAAGTGAGTGCCTTGCCTGCGCCCATTGTCGCTATTTTCGCTCGTAACTCACCAAAGGTACGGATTGGGTTGCCGTTCACTTCGGTAATGATATCCCCCGCTTTCAGCCCTGCTTTTTCAGCAGAAGAGTCGGGCATGACTTGGTTAACAAATGCACCGTGGTTCGTTGAATACCCGAAGGTTTTAGCAAGCTCTGCGGTTAATTCTCCACCTTGAATCCCCAAAATCCCGCGTTTTACTTGACCAAATTCTAAGAGTTGATCAGTTAAGCTTTTCACCATATTGGAGGGAATAGCAAAGCCAATACCGACATTACCACCGTTAGGGCCTAAAATTGCGGTGTTAATACCAATTAACTCACCATTGAGATTAACTAATGCACCGCCTGAGTTACCACTGTTGATAGCAGCATCGGTTTGAATAAAGTTTTCAAAGTTTTCGACATTTAAGCCACTACGGCCCAGTGCCGAGACAATTCCTGATGTTACCGTTTGACCTAAACCAAATGGGTTACCAATTGCGATAGCAAAATCACCGACACGTAACTTATCGGAGTTCGCCAGTTTTACTTCCGTTAAGTTTTCAGGTTTGTCTATCTGTAGTAATGCAATATCGGACATGCCATCACTACCAATAAGTTTGGCATCGATTTCGCGTCCATCAGAAAGTTGGACACTGATTTCATCTGCGCCATCAATAACATGATGGTTAGTGACGATATAGCCTTTCTTTGCATCAACAATAACCCCAGAGCCTAAACCTCTAAATGGACGCTCTTGGACTTGCTCTGAAGGAAAGTCTGGACCAAAAAAATAACGGAAAGATTCAGGTAAACGCTGCTTAGAAACATGCTTACCTTCAACAGCAATACTCACAACCGCGGGGGTGACTTGCTCCAACATTGGTGCAAGGCTTGGTATAGGTTGGTTATTAACAGAGGTAGGTAATGCTGCAGTTGCAGTTACTGGGGTAAGAGCAGAACTGATACCTAATGCTAACGCAGTAAGAACAAGAAAAGGCTTTTTAATCATTATTGAGCTCCAATTTACAAGTAAAATTAAGACCTATAAAAAGAAGTCAAAGTTCACTTTCACTCACTCTTATTACGAATAAACAACAAGTGAAAGTGAATAAATGTGACAGTTAACTCGCTTTTGGCTCGGCATGTAGTTGAGCTTTTTCTTCTTCTGTTACTGCGGTGTTTTCACCGTTAAATAATCCCGTCGCGCCATTGGCATAATCGCGCGGTGCTTGCTCAACACTCTCATCTTCTTTTGGCCCGTCTTTCACCGTTTCTAAACTCGTGATGCGTTTTGCAAAAGGATTATCTTGTGCTGGAAGGTTTGGCATTAACTCGGTAGAAGTCTTCGCCATATGCTCATAAAGTTTGCTGTAATCTTTAGCAACATTGTCGAGTAAATCAGCACTGCGAGCAAAATGATCAACGAGTTCTTGGCGGAACTGTTCGAGCTCGTACTTTGACTTATCAAGCTCTTTTTTGAGTGTTTTTTGCTGTTTTACACTTTTGTTTGTTAGACGAACGGCAAGAGCACCAACTAAGATCCCTGCTAAAAATATAATAATGGCCCAAGTCATGGTCATGAATAAACTCCTTGTGACTTATACGAATATTCGTGTATCAATGTTTATCAACGATGGCTGTCACGTTACTATACCGTGAGGTTAAGCGACATGATACTCAATAAATATGATGTAAGAGTCATGAAGTGGCTCTGCCTCTCATAATTAGAGATAACTCACGGATGTAACAGGTAAGGTTAGAATGACGCCACTAGAAAAATATCAACAAGATTTACAGAAAACGGATTTTTTTGCAGATCCAGCACAAGCCAATGCCGTTTCCCATCTTGATAATTTATATCATCGTATAATAGCGCCTAAACCTGAGCCTAAACTGTCTTTCATCCAACGTTATTTTAAATCTAATTCAACTCAAGCAGATATTGTGCCAGTGAAAGGATTATATTTTTGGGGCGGGGTAGGACGAGGGAAAACTTATCTTGTTGATACTTTTTATGACTGTTTACCATTGGAACGTAAAACGCGGATGCACTTTCATCGCTTTATGCATCGCGTGCATCAAGAATTAAAAACATTAGATGGTGTTGAAAATCCACTGGAACACGTTGCTGATAAATTTAAACAAGAAACAGATATTATTTGTTTTGATGAGTTTTTTGTTTCTGATATTACCGATGCAATGATTTTAGGTACCTTGCTTGAAGCGTTATTTAAGCGAGGAATTAGTTTAGTCGCAACATCGAATATTCCACCATCAGAGTTATATCGAAATGGTTTGCAACGTGCGAGATTTTTACCAGCTATCGCATTGATAGAACAGCATTGTGAGATAGTGAATGTTGATGCTGGGATTGATTATCGCTTGCGAACGTTAGAACAAGCTGAGATTTATCATTACCCATTAGATGAATGTGCAACAGAGAATTTAAAACGTTATTTCGAACAGTTAACCTCAGAGCCTCGTAATCAGCAAACAATGATCACAATTAATGCGCGGCAATTGATGGTACAGCGAGAGGCGGATGGTGTCGTGCAGTTCAGTTTTAATCAATTATGCCAAACGTCACGTAGTCAAAATGATTACATGGAAATAGCACAAATCTATCATACGGTTATTTTATCTGAAGTACCGCAAATTACAGAGCAGGAAGACGATGCTGCACGGCGCTTTATTGCCATGGTTGATGAGTTTTATGAGCGTAATGTCACTTTGATTATTTCTGCGGCAGTACCTCTTGAGCAACTTTATCAACAAGGACGATTAACCTTTGAATTTAAGCGATGTTGCTCACGTTTAATCGAAATGCAAAGCCATGAATACTTAGCAAAGCCGCATCTAGCATAGAAATCGCGTTGTTAACGGTTATCGTATTTAACGATAATCAGGATTTATCGACTGCTTTTGCCTTAAATTGTCGTTAATAAGAAAAAAAGACATTTTTTTTAGGAAAAGAGGTGATTTTTTCCTCACCCTTCCCTATAATCTTGCGACCCACCGTACCTGTGAAGGCGAAAGCCTGGAGTGCCAACCACTCGAAGGGGTGATGACTGGGCTCTTATACAGAGGGACCATCATTTGATGGTTCTAGTAAGTGAAACTATTTAAATTATTGGGTATTAATTAGCATGAAAACTTTCGTTGCTAAACCAGAAACTGTAAAACGTGACTGGTATGTTGTTGACGCTGAAGGTAAAACTCTAGGTCGTCTTGCAACTGAAATCGCTTCTCGTCTACGTGGTAAGCACAAGCCGGAGTACACTCCACACGTTGACACTGGTGACTACATTGTAGTTATCAATGCTGAGAAAGTAGCAGTAACTGGTAACAAGCGTACAGATAAAATGTACCACCACCACACTGGCTACATCGGCGGCCTTAAGTCAATCAGCTTTGATAAGCTAATCGACAAGAAACCAGAAATGGTTATTGAAACTGCTGTTAAAGGCATGCTTCCTAAAGGTCCTCTAGGCCGTGCTATGTACCGTAAGCTAAAAGTTTACGCAGGTACTGAGCACAACCATGCTGCACAACAGCCTAAAGTACTAGACATCTAATTGGGAATTATGACAATGGCAGAGAATCAATACTACGGCACTGGTCGCCGTAAAAGCTCAGCAGCTCGCGTTTTCATCAAACCGGGTACTGGCAACATCGTTATCAACAAGCGTAGCATCGAAGAGTACTTCGGTCGCCCAACAGCGCGTATGGTTGTTCGTCAACCTCTAGAGCTTGTTGAAATGACAGAGAACCTAGACCTATACATCACTGTTAAAGGTGGTGGTATCACTGGTCAATCTGGTGCAATCCGTCACGGTATCACTCGCGCTCTTATGGAGTACGATGAAACTCTACGTCCTGCTCTACGTGCAGCTGGCTACGTTACTCGCGACGCTCGTTGCGTTGAGCGTAAGAAAGTTGGTCTACGTAAAGCACGTCGTCGTCCACAGTTCTCTAAGCGTTAATTTTCGCTTCCAGATTTTATCTGGTTACTGTGTACAGAAAGCTCAACCCTCGGGTTGGGCTTTTTTTTATTTATTAATAGCTAAACAATCAGCTTCCTGCCTTATTTTCTCCACTTTTACCGCTCTCAACACGGCCAAAAATTAAGTTTAAGTAACGATGTTATCGTTGGAAGGTAAAAAGAACGCTTTGCTCAGATTTAGTGCAAAAGAGTCGCTTTAACTTGTCAAAATATCGTCTGTTACATATCCTTTTTATGTTGGAAACAGTTTGAATGTGTAATTTTACTGTTACCTTTTCGTTGGAAGTTAGCCGTGGCTCCAAGGACGCATAAGGACATAATAATCCAAGGCGGGAGTAAGGGAGAATATTGGATGAGCAATGTGCCAGTAAGCAAAGGACGACGTCGCTTTCTGACCGTAACAACCTCGGTTGTTGGTGGGTTAGGAGCTGCAGCTGTTGCCGTTCCTTTTATCAAATCATGGAATCCGAGTGCGAAAGCAAAAGCCGCCGGTGCTCCTGTCGAAGTTGATATCAGTAAGTTAGAAGATGGACAAATGGTTCGCGTTGAATGGCGAGGAAAACCTGTGTGGGTTGTTCGTCGCAGCAAGGCTGTTTTACAAGAGTTAAGTACCCATGATGGCGAATTGCGGGATCCTTCATCAGAAGAACCTCAGCAGCCATCTTATGCACAAAATGAATTCCGTTCAGTGAAGCCTGAAATCTTTTTAGCCTTGGGTATTTGTACTCATCTTGGCTGTTCTCCAACTTATTTACCCGATAGCTTTAATGAACAAGTAAGTGGTATATCGTCTGGGTTCTTCTGTCCATGCCACGGCTCTACCTTTGATATGGCCGGTCGTGTGTTTGCAGGCGTGCCTGCACCATTGAATCTGGTGATACCTCCATATCAATTCTTAGATGACAACACGATTATCGTTGGTGTTGATGGGGAGGCCGTATAATGAATGCGCTACTAGGTTGGATTGAAAAACGTTTGCCCGTCACGAATGCTTATAGAAAGCATTTATCTGAATATCCGATGCCGAAAAATTTCAACTTTTGGTACATCTTTGGTTCTCTTGCCATGCTGGTGCTTGTTAATCAGATCGTAACAGGGATCTGGTTAACCATGAACTATGTACCATCAGGTGAAGGGGCATTTGCTTCCATTGAATATATCATGCGAGATGTAGAGTATGGTTGGCTGCTACGTTATATGCACTCGACAGGTGCTTCCGCGTTTTTTGTCGTGATTTATCTGCATATGTTCCGCGGCTTGATCTACGGATCTTACCAAAAGCCTCGTGAGCTACTGTGGTTATTCGGTATGTTGATTTTTCTCATTCTTATGGCTGAAGCGTTCATGGGATATTTGTTGCCATGGGGACAAATGTCATTCTGGGGCGCACAGGTTATTATTTCGCTATTTGGTGCAATACCTGTAATCGGTGACGATCTAACTCTTTGGATCCGAGGGGATTATGTTGTCTCAGGGGCAACGCTAAACCGTTTCTTTGCATTACATGTTATTGCGCTGCCAATCGTATTGTTGTTGCTCATTGTGTTACACGTATTAGCACTTCATGAAGTGGGTTCAAATAACCCTGATGGTATTGAGACAAAACTGCCGAAGGGCTCTAAAGGTGAAGGGTATAAAACACAATTTCGTTTTCATGAATACTACAGCAATAAGTATGACATCATTGATTCAATCCCATTTCATCCTTATGGAACAGTTAAAGATCTGATTGGTGTTGCTGTTTTCGCCTTTTTCTTTAGCTATGTGATCTTTTTTAACCCAGAAATGGGAGGGTACTTCCTTGAGCCGCCAAACTTTGAAGCTGCAAATCCACTAAAAACACCTGAACACATTGCGCCAGTTTGGTATTTCACGCCGTTCTATGCGATTTTGCGTGCGGTACCCGATAAGTTATTAGGTGTGGCGGCAATGGGAGCATCGATTGTCTTTTTATTCCTGTTACCGTGGTTCGATCGCTGTAAAGTTCGCTCTTTCCGTTATCGTAGCAAAGTGCACTTTATCAATATTTGTCAGTTCACAGTTAGCTTTATTGCACTAGGTGTTTTAGGTACATTACCGGCAACTCCTACTTATACATTGCTTGCACAGATATTTAGCTTTGCTTACTTTATGTTCTTCATTTTATTGTTCTTTTACAGTAAAAATGAGGCAACGAAACCGCTGCCAGAGAGGGTGACATTCAAATGAGAAAATTGATTGTAACGCTGCTGGCAATGCTTCCTACTTTTGCTTTTGCGGCAGGTAGCAATGTACCTTTAGATGCGGCGAATAATGACTTAACAGACAAAGCATCACTTCAACGTGGCGCAAAGACATTTATGAATTATTGTTCTGGATGTCATTCAACCCAATACCAACGCTACGAGCGAGTGGCAGAAGATCTTGGTATTCCACCAACGTTAATGAAAGAGAATTTGATTTTTGATCAAAATGCTAAAATTGGTGATTTGATGACAAATGCGATTTCAACCGAGTATGCGGCAGCCTCATTTGGCGCCCCTGCTCCTGACTTAACTTTGGTTGCGCGTGTTCGAGGTACTGATTGGATCTATACTTACTTACGATCCTTCTATGCCGATCCTAGTCGTCCATTTGGTGTTAATAATTTAGTGTTCCCAAGTGTCGGTATGCCGCATGCTCTCGAAGAGTTACAAGGTGCACCACATAAAGCATTTGAGACCAAAATGATTGACGGTGAGAAAGTGCAAGAGTTTATCGGGATCGAATCTGATGGTACTGGAGAGCTGAGCGCTGAAGAATATGACGATATGGTGCGTGATTTAGTTAACTTCCTTGATTACTCTGCTGAGCCAATGAAGCTGGAACGACAGCAAATGGGCTTGTGGGTGATGGGCTTTATTGCGGTATTCTTTGTTTTAACTGTATTGTTGAAGAAAGAATATTGGCGTGATGTCCACTGATAAGGTAATCTAGTGGGTTAAGAATCTCGCAATGGGGGCTTAAGCCTCCATTGCTTTTTGTGTATTAAATATACTGGAGGGGTTGATGGCTGTTGCTGCCAATAAACGCTCTGTGATGACTCTGTATTCTGATGCTTCAGACATCTACAGCCATCAGGTGCGTATCGTACTAGCCGAGAAAGGTGTTAGTGTTGAAATCGAGCTGGTTGATCCATTGAATCTACCTGAAGATCTGTTAGAGCTGAATCCATACCAGTCAGTTCCTACATTGGTTGATCGTGAATTAGCACTATACCAAGCGAACATCATTATGGAGTACTTGGATGAGCGTTTTCCTCACCCACCTCTAATGCCGGTTTACCCTGTTGCTCGTGGTAACAGCCGTCTAATGATGTACCGTGTTGAGCGTAACTGGTACTCACTTGCAGAGAAGATTAATACTGGCACTGCCGATGAAGCTGACAAAGCACGTAAGCAATTACGTGAAGAGTTACTTGCATTAGCACCAGTATTTGCAGAATTCCCATTCTTCATGAGTGATGAGTTCAGCTTGGTTGACTGTTACCTTGCTCCACTACTATGGCGTCTACCTGAAATGGGTATTGAACTAAGTGGTGCTGGCGCAAAAGAAGTGAAAACTTACATGACACGTGTATTTGAACGTGACTCTTTCCTAGCTTCATTGACTGAAGCTGAACGTGAAATGCGTTTAGCTGGCCAGTAATATGGATATGGAAAAAATGACACCGCGTCGTCCTTATTTGTTGCGGGCATTTTATGATTGGTTAGTGGACAACGATCTCACACCACACTTGGTTGTTGATGCAACATTACCAGGTGTACAAGTACCAATGGAGTTCGTTAGTGATGGTCAAATCATCCTAAACGTTGCTCCTCGTGCTGTGGGGAATTTAGAACTGGGTAATGAAGCGGTTAGCTTTAATGCGCGTTTTAGTGGTCGTCCACATTCTGTTATTGTACCTATGTACGCTGTGCTTGCTGTTTATGCGCGTGAAAACGGAGCAGGAACAATGTTTGAGCCAGAGCCTAGCTATGAATCAGATATGCCAGTCTTTGATGATGTTGATGATATCGAAGATATGATTGATGAAGCATCAGAGCCTAGCTCTCCATTTGCCGTGGTTAGTGAAACTGAAACTGCCGGTGATGATCCTGACGATGAGCCGCCACGTCCTCGCGGTCGTCCAAGCTTACGTGTTGTGAAATAGATAGTTTCTCTTTAATAAAAAAACGCAGCCAATAGGCTGCGTTTTTTTATATCGATAAAGGGTGATTAGCGATTTTGACTCGGTTCGAATAATGTCACAACTTTTTTAACGCCATTGATATTCCGTGCAATATTGATCGCAATTTCTTTTTGGCGTGGCGTCACATAGCCTAAAAGGTAGACTCGCCCCCCTTCGCTGATCACTTGGATCACCGCTCCTGTTAACTGCTTGCTCGCGATGAGTTGAGATTTTACCTTGGTGGTTAGCCAGGCATCATAACTAATGTCACCTACGCTAAGTAAAGGTCTCACTTCAAGTTGGTTATACAGATCTTTTACATTAGCAATATGCTTAACTTGCTGAGCAAATTGTGCTTTTGCAGCGGCAGAAGTGGCTTGACCAATCAGTAGTACTTTACCGTTAAGCGAGATACTGTTGGCACTGATTGAGCGGGTAAATTGGCGGCTATTTGCCAGACCCGAAATATCCATTTCTACTTTTTGATCTTGCCAATGTTGTTCTATATCTCGTGGATCTTGCGTGGAAAAACTCGAACATCCTTGTAATACAATGCTAAAAATTAGCAATAGGCGGCATACCCAGTTCATTGATTATCCTTCGTGGTGCGGGAAGAGTACTTGGTCAATAAGATCGCACAAGCAATGTACTGTTAGTAAGTGGACTTCTTGAATACGTGCGGTACGTTGAGATGGGATACGAATTTCAACATCTTGTATACCAAGTAACCCTGCCATTTCGCCGCCATCTTTACCTGTTAAGGCGATGATAGTCATATCACGTGTAAGTGCAGCTTCCATTGCTTTGATAATGTTCTTGCTATTACCGCTGGTTGATAATACAAACAGAATATCACCGGCTTGACCGAGTGCGCGCACTTGTTTTGAAAACACTTCGTCGTGGTGATAATCATTAGCAATTGCTGTCAAAATTGTTGTGTCAGCCGTTAATGCTAAAGCGGGAAGGCTTGGGCGCTCAGTTTCAAAGCGATTAATAAGACATGAAGCAAAGTGTTGTGAATTAGCTGCTGAGCCACCATTACCGCAACATAAAATCTTATTGCCGTTTAATAGGCTCTGAACCATGACTTGGGCAGCTTTTGAGATGGAATCTGGAAGTGCTTCTGCTGCTGCAATTTGAGTTTGAATACTTTCGGTAAAACTTTCGCGAATGCTATCTAGCATGATTAACCTTCAACTAAGATGTTGGTATGCCACTCAATATGGTGTTCTTGACCTTCAATTGTCACGACATCAAACCGACATTCGGTTTGATCGATTGAAAAGCCATTTTTCTGTAACCAAAAAAGGGCGGTGCGTTTTATTTTTTGTTGTTTATGCCAATTCACCGCTTCTGAAGCCGAACCGAAATGGCGATGTGTCCGGTATTTTACTTCAATAAAGACAAAACATTTACCATGTCGCATGATTAAATCAATTTCACCACCGCGACAGCTAAAATTTCGTTCGATAAGCTTAAGACGGTGGCGAGACAGAAACTGTTCCGCCATCCGTTCATAAGTTTGACCTTGTTGTCGTTTATTCAGGTTGAATACCGTCTGCAGTGAATTTACCCCAGTCAATGTGACGATGGATCACACATTGGCTATCGGCACTTAATTTGCCTGTAACACCTTGTGTTGTGTAATCACTCATCGCACGTAATTGTGGTAATTCGTTACTTAAAAGGTAAGCATCCATACCAAAAGCATGAAGGCGAACACTGGTATTACCTTCATTTGGCCACAATTGGTTGAAACGCTCCATATAACTTGCCGGTGGATTGATTAGAAGTGGAATATCACCGATTTCTACGCCTTGTATTTCTGGAGAGTATCCTTTGCGATCTGGATTACTTCGAGAGCTAACATAAATTTGTGGTGGGTTACCACTTGGTGGTAATGATGCTTCAATAAATGGCTTTATAGTCATCAATTCATTTTTGCTAGCAACGATATATATCGCATCTGTCTTACTACCTGGTGCACGCCCAAATACCTGACGGATTTGCTGTGGTATCTCATCGCTTGCACCAAATGTAGCCACTTGTGCTGGTTGACTATTTAAGCTTGTCCACTCTTGATTAAAAGCAGAACTTACTCGCTGACCATAACTGTTTGATGGTACAAGTACGACAGGATCACGATGACCTTCATTGAAAATATGCTCTGCAGCTTGCTCGGCACTTTGCTCTGGCGAAAGAGCAAAATAACACGCATTAGGGTGGTTGCTGGTAATTTCAGGTGGCATATTTAACGCCAACGTATTGATATGAGTGGTGTTATCTTGTTGAAACTCTGAAATCTTATTCTTACGCAGTGGACCGACAACAAATTGAGTGCCATTTTGCTGTAATTTTGCCACGATAGAAGCCATTGGTTCTGCTTCTGTATCATAGATATTAAGATTGGTATCAGCGCTTCTGTTAGCATCATCCATCATTGCATCTATAAAGCCATCACGTACATTTTTACCTTGTGCGGCAAAGCGACCAGATAATGGTAAAAGCAAAGCGACACGATCTAGCTTAATGGCTTTAAGGTTCATTACCGCTTCAAGTTCTTTGGGTAAGTATTGATTAGCTGGATGGTACGGATGTTGGCTTAACCATTGCTCAACTGCGCTTTTTAATTTGCCTGGTTGACGGCTAGCGCTATTTTTTAACATGGCAAGCTCAACCCAACCTTTTAATACGCCTTCATCACTACCAATTTTGGCGTTACTCAGCTGTGCGTTGGAGTAGCCAGATAAATCATTCCACAGGTTATTCCAGTTGGCTGCTTTTTGATCCCGATTTAAGTAAAAATCAAGTTTACTGCGTTCACGCGCGGCTTGAAATTTATGGTTAAGTTGATCTAATAATTCAGCACGGAAAGTGTAATAACGTTGATACTGACTTTTCGTTAACTGCCAAGACGGTTGGAAATTTAGACTATTAAGTGCTTCTTGATATTGCCCTTGATGATAGCGGATCGCTGCACGAGCAAGTTGCCATTCAGCAATTTGCAAAGGGCTCATAGATTGTTGTGATAGTTTGGTAACTTGTTGGTCAGCTTGCTGCCATTTACCTTCTTCTATCATTGCTTTAAGGGCTAATATTTCCCAGTTAATACGCTCTGCACCCTTACTGGCTTGAGCTTTACTGAGGTAGGCGGCTGAGCTTTGAGCGGCTGCCGCAGTGATATCCGTTAATGGAGCCTGCTGATTGTACAGGTTTGGCGTGCTACAGCCTGCTAAAATAACAGCAAGGGCTACAGGCGCCATTAGTCGTGATACACTTTTACGCTTATGGGTAAAATTGGGCATTGAATTCATTCAACTGTGACAAATTACTCTTGATATTAATTGCAGATGAGATCTAAGACAAATGAGTGAAACCAATTCAAGCATGGTTGATGTTGCTACGTTATACATCGTACCTACACCCATCGGTAATTTGGCTGATATAACACAACGAGCATTAGACGTGTTAGCAAATGTAGATTTGATTGCTGCTGAAGATACTCGCCATACATCACGCTTGTTATCCCATTTCTCTATCTCAACCCGCACCTTTGCGCTTCATGATCATAACGAGCAGCAAAAAGCTGACTTCTTGATTGAAAAGCTTCAGTCAGGTACCAGTATTGCGTTGGTATCAGATGCTGGTACGCCGCTGATCAGTGATCCAGGGTATCATCTTGTTAATCGCTGTCGTCAAGCGGGGGTAAAAGTTGTGCCATTACCAGGCCCATGTGCAGTGATCACTGCCTTGAGTGGTGCAGGCTT
Organism: Photobacterium sp. GB-72; assembly: GCF_003026095.1. Taxonomy (NCBI): domain Bacteria; kingdom Pseudomonadati; phylum Pseudomonadota; class Gammaproteobacteria; order Vibrionales; family Vibrionaceae; genus Photobacterium; species Photobacterium sp. GB-72. The sequence continues at coordinate 107,351 of NZ_PYNV01000004.1, forward strand.
ACCGTCTGACCGATTTAGCTTTGAGGGCTTTTTGCCACCCAAAAGTAAAGGTCGCCGTGACTGTTTTCAAGCGTTAGCAAACGATGAGCGTACGTTAATTTTTTACGAATCGCCACATCGTATTAATGATTCCCTGAGTGATATGTTAGCCGTGCTTGGTGCTGAACGCCAAGTAGTATTAGCGCGTGAGTTAACAAAAACTTATGAAACAATCCATGGTGCGCCATTAGGAGAGTTAATTGAGTGGCTTGCTGAAGACAGTAATCGTGTTCGTGGTGAGATGGTGGTTTTAGTCGCCGGTCATCGCGCGCAAAAAGAAGAACTATCAGCAGAATCATTACGTACACTGGGCTTGTTAGTCAAAGAATTACCATTGAAAAAAGCGGCTGCACTAACAGCGGAAATTCACGGTGCGAAAAAGAATGCGCTGTATAAGTGGGGGTTAGAAAACCTAGGCTAAAAATAAAATTAACGGCTGCTAATTTTTTTGTGGGCTGTATGACTAGATTTGGTGGGAATTAGCTTTTTTGCTGTTTTTTTAGTCAGGCTGTAATTTTGTTTCGTTTTTCGCTAGCAACTGTGATCGTTGTCTTATACAATCCGTGCCGGAGTTGGTCAGGTAATCGCTGCTTCATTGATGTCCTTTGGGAGACTGATGAAGGGGAGGAAAGTCCGGGCTCCACAGGGCAGGGTGCCAGATAACGTCTGGGGGGCGCAAGCCCACGACAAGTGCAGCAGAGAGCAAACCGCCGATGGCCTATTGCTTGCAATAGTGCACAGGTAAGGGTGAAAGGGTGCGGTAAGAGCGCACCGCGCAGCTAGTAATAGTTTGTGGCAGGGTAAACTCCACCCGGAGCAAGACCAAATAGGTCCCTAATGGCGCGGCCCGCGTTGGGGACGGGTAGGTTGCTTGAGTCTGTGAGCGATTGCAGACCTAGACGAATGATTGCCGCCGCGCAAGCGGAACAAAACCCGGCTTATCGACCGACTCCCTACATTTAGAGAAGGTGGTGTTTGGATAACAAACACCACCTTTTTTTCGTCTTATTCCCGCATAAACATAACTTTCGCTTGATGACTACAGAGTATGTTAGAACTCTGTTTGAATTACTGTCAGACGCTTGACATCGTTTTTGTCTCATACGTACACTTTATGGTGGGAATTTGTGGGGAAAAGTGGTGCAGTCGCATTCTCTTTGTTTTTAATTCTGCTAAAGTCGGTTACTACGGCTGATTTTTAGTATCATTGAATGGGCATGTGAATGTTAAGAGGCGCAACGGTTATATCGCTCGATAACAAAGGGCGCATTGCGATTCCTAAGCGTTATCGTGCTGAGGTAATAAATCATTGCGATGGCTTATTCATATGCACTATTGATCACCAGTTTTCTTGCTTGTTGCTCTATCCCATGAATGAATGGGTACACATTGAAGCGAAGTTAGCGACATTATCAAGCCTTCATCCTGCGGAGCGTCGAATTCAACGTTTGTTACTCGGCCACGCTAGTGAATGTGATATGGATGGGCAGGGACGAATTCTACTTCCTGCTACCTTACGACAATACGCGCACTTACAAGATAAGATTATGCTTGTAGGCCAATTAAATAAATTTGAAATTTGGTCTGAATCTTTGTGGCAACAGCAAATTGAACACGATATCAACCTTCAGGCTGAGGATGCGATAGCACAGTCATCGCGCCTTAGTGAGCTTTCACTTTAGCTGAACTTATATTTATGTCTGAACAATTTGAGCACGTTTCCGTTTTACTGAATGAATCTGTAGACGGATTAGCAATTAAACCCGACGGTATTTATATCGATGGTACCTTTGGCCGTGGGGGACACAGTCGCCTTATTCTTTCTCATTTAGGTGAGAATGGTCGTCTATACAGCATTGACCGAGATCCTCAAGCGATTGCTGAAGCTCAGAAGATTGATGATCCTCGCTTCGAAATTATCCATGGCCCATTCTCTGGCATGGAAAAATACATGGAAGAGCGTGATTTAATTGGTCGTGTTGATGGTGTGTTACTGGATTTAGGTGTGTCATCACCGCAATTAGATGATGCAGAACGCGGCTTTAGCTTTATGCGAGATGGCCCGCTTGATATGCGTATGGATCCGACATCGGGTCAGTCAGCCGCGGAATGGTTGGCTGAAGCGGAAGCGGATGATATTGCATGGGTACTAAAAGAGTTTGGTGAAGAGCGCTTTGCCAAGCGTATTGCTCGCGGTATTGTTGAGCACCGTGAAAACCCAGAAAAAGAGCCACTAACACGTACCCGTGAATTAGCAAGCTTAATTGCGGCGGTATCGCCGTTTAAAGATAAGCACAAACACCCAGCAACACGTAGTTTTCAAGCGATTCGTATTTACATTAACAGTGAGTTAGATGAAATTGAAACAGCGCTAAACGGTGCGGTGAATATTTTAGCTCCTGAAGGTCGTTTATCAGTGATCAGTTTCCACTCATTGGAAGATCGTATGGTAAAACGCTTTATTCGTAAACAGAGCAAAGGACCTGAAGTTCCAGCAGGTTTACCGCTTACTGAAGAACAAATTAAAGCTTTAGGTAGCGCTGCACTTAAAACGGTAGGCAAGGCCATCAAACCATCTCAAGATGAATTAGGGTACAACACACGAGCGCGTAGCTCTGTACTAAGGTTGGCTGAGCGTCTATGAAGCAACCTACAGAATCATCATTGAATCTGGCTCGCCTGATTGGACGTGATCTCGTCACTGTCGGGCTTGTTCCTCTCATTCTTTCTTTTATTATTCTCGCATCAGCATTGTCAGTGGTGTACATCACCCATGACACACGCCAGCAAATTGTGAAACAAGAACAATTGTTAACTGAACGTGAAGGATATGATGTGGAATGGCGAAATCAGATCCTCGAAGAAAATTCGCTTGCAGAGCACAGTCGTATTGAACGATTAGCTGAGACTGAACTCAAAATGCAACGACCATCCGCTGATAGTGAAATTGTTATCCAATAAACATGAAATTATTCAATCGTTCGACGTCGAAAAATAGCGTAACCAAGAAAGCGAAACCATTTATTAAATGGCGCTTTACTGTTGTTTGTATTTTTATCCTGTTAGGATTTTTCGGCTTAATTGCTCGTGCCGCTTATATTCAGGTACTGGAACCGGGTCGCCTTATTCAAGAAGGTGATGCGCGTTCTTTACGTACTAAGTTGATGCCTTCTGCGCGCGGTATTATCTCTGATCGTAACGGTGAACAGCTGGCTGTTAGTGTGCCTGTTCAAGCTGTATTCGCAAACCCTGCAGAAATATTTAAGCATGGTGGCTTAAGTGATGTAGAGCGATGGCATGCATTAGCTGATGTACTGGATCTCGATCGCACTTGGCTATTACATGAATTAGAAACAAAGAAAAATCGCCGCTTTATTTATCTTGCTCGTCAAGTTAGTCCTGCAATGGCAAATTACGTCCATAAATTAAAACTTCCCGGTATTGGCTTAAAAGATGAATCTCGTCGTTTTTACCCTTCAGGTGAAGTTAGTGCACACTTATTAGGTTTTACCGGTATTGATGGCCATGGTCTTGATGGTGTCGAGAAAACCTACGATGGTTGGTTAACGGGTGAGCCGGGTCGACGTACCGTACGTAAAGACCGTTACGGCCGCGTGGTTGAAAATATATCTCAACAAAAGCGTCAACCGGGTAAGCCATTACAGCTCAGTATTGATCAGAGAATTCAGGCTGTCGCGTATCGAGCGGCAAAAGAAGGCGTGATGGATATTCCTGCAACGTCAGTTAGCATCGCTATATCTGATGTGCGTACGGGGGAAATTTTGGCGATGGTTAATGCGCCGTCGTTTAACCCAAATAATCGCAATGATCGTCAACCCTATAAGATGCGTAACCGCGTCATTACCGATACTTTTGAACCTGGCTCTACGGTTAAGCCATTTGTCGTGTATACCGCGATGAAACACGGTATTGCGAATGAACATACCTTAATTGCGATCCCTCAAAGTAAGCATTTCCGTGTTGGTAGTAAGGTTATAACCGATGTTTCACGTGTTGAACCGTTAGCGACGGTACAGCGCATTCTACAAAAATCGAGTAACATCGGGGTGACCAAGTTGTCACTCGCAATGCCTGTTGACTACATCCTTGATACGTATCGTAAAGTCGGTTTTGATGAGCCATCTGGTATTAACTTGATTGGTGAAACAACAGGCCACTTCCCTAACCGTTACCGTTGGTCTGATATTGAACGTGCGACGTTAGCGTACGGTTATGGTTTATCGTTAACACCGATTCAGTTGCTGCATGCTTACACAACGTTGGGCGCGTATGGCATTAAGCGACCACTATCAATACTAAAGACTGAAAGAGTCGTACCGGGTGAGCAAGTGCTCGATCCAGCGATTGTTAAAAAAGTCTTGTTAATGATTGAGTCAGTCACCGATAAAAAAGGTGGTGGCGGTGGTTGGCGTGCAGCTGTTCCTGGTTACCGTGTAGGTGTGAAGACGGGTACCGCGAAAAAAGCGATTGCTGGTGGTTATGGTGATGATTATTTCTCCTATACTGTCGGTGTTGCACCGATCAGTAAACCACGTTTAGCGATCGTCGTTATGGTTAATGAGCCGAAAGGTAAAGTTTTCTATGGCGGTGCTGTTGCTGCGCCAATTCTATCTAAAGTATTAGGCAGTGCTTTACAGATTTTAAATGTGCCGCCAGATGCCGATACGTTACATAAAGTTGATCTGGATAAGGGAGTCTAAATAATGGCATCGTCGAAGAGTGTGATGAAATTAGGGGCGCTGTTATCACCATGGCTTGCAATTGATAAGTTGCCTCTTGAACTTACAGAAAGCCAGATTGACGCGATAACATTAGACAGTAGAGAAGTCACCGCAGGAAGTTTATTTACAGCGGTGAATGGACATACTGTTGACGGTCGTCGATTTATTGATACGGCGATAAAGGCGGGTGCAAGCGCGATTATTGCAGAGGCTGATGGGATCGCTAATGAAGGCGATATAGCGCTTAAAGATGGCGTGTATATTGTTTACCTTCAGGATCTTAATCATAAGCTTTCCGCAATTGCTGGACGTTTCTTTGATCATCCCGATCAAAAGCTGGCACTGTATGCCGTCACGGGAACCAATGGTAAAACCACCATCAGTCAATTATTAGCCCAATGGGCGAACCTTGTTGGCTACAAAGCGGGTGTGATGGGGACGACCGGAAATGGTTTGTTGGTTGATTTAAAACCTGCTGCTAATACCACAGGTAGCGCGATTGAAATTCAACAAACTTTAGCTCAACTGGTAGAGCAAGGGGCTGATTTTGCTGCGATGGAGGTTTCATCGCATGGATTGGTTCAAGGTCGTATCCGTGATCTTCATTTCAAAGCGAGCATCTTTACCAATTTAAGTCGTGATCACTTAGATTATCATGGCAACATGCAAAATTATGCTGACGCTAAAAAGTCATTGTTCACTGAACATCAAAGTGGCATTGCGATCATCAATGCAGATGATGCTGTCGGGGCGTCATGGCTTAAAGATATACCGAATGCGGTGGCGGTAGCGATTGATCCACAAGCGGTTGTCAACCATGCAGGGCTAAAGCTGTGGGCAACAGAAGTGCAGTTCAGTACCCAAGGTGTCACCATTGAGTTTGACTCGAGTTGGGGACAAGGTAAGTTTACTGCGCCTTTGGTTGGTTCATTTAATGCCACCAACTTGTTGTTAGCATTAGCCACATTACTCGCGACAAACCATTCAATGGCGGATTTACTTGAAAAAGCCCCCCAATTACAAGCAGTAATTGGACGCATGGAAGTTTTTCAAGACACTGACAAAGCTATGATGGTGGTCGATTATGCTCATACGCCGGATGCGTTAGAGAAAGCATTGCAAGCACTACGTGTGCATTGTGACGGTAAGTTATGGTGTATTTTTGGTTGTGGTGGTGATCGTGATAGCGGTAAACGCCCTATGATGGCTGAAGTTGCCGAGCGCCTTGCAGATCAAATTATTCTGACTGACGATAACCCTCGCAGTGAAGATCCTAAAGATATTGTTGACGATATGCTTGCTGGTCTTATTTCTCCAGAATCCGCGACTATTATTCATGATCGTGAAACGGCTTGTCGTCATGCACTTACTCACGCTTCTTGCCAAGATATTATCTTAGTGGCAGGTAAAGGGCATGAGGATTATCAAATTCTCGCTGATCGCACTATTCATTATTCTGACCGCGAAACGGTAGCTGCATTATTAAAGGAGTTGGCATGATTGACGTTCAACTAAGTCAGCTTGCATCGGCATTAAATGCCGAGTTAATTGGCGCTGATGTTGCAATTGCTGCAGTATCGACAGATACACGTAATATCCCATCAGAAACGTTATTTATCGCGTTAAAAGGTGAGCGTTTTGATGCTCATGATTTTTGTCAAACAGCGAAGGATAATGGTGCAAAAGCGCTGTTGGTAAGTAAACCCTTACCGGTTGAATTACCACAGTTAGTGGTTAGTGATACACGCATTGCTTTAGGAATGATGGGTGCATGGCTCAAAGCACAAATGACTGAAAAGTATGGCTTAAAGACATTAGCATTAACTGGAAGTTGCGGTAAAACAACGGTAAAAGAAATGTCTGCTGCGATTTTGGCTAATAAAGGTCAAGTCTTAGCAACCGCTGGTAATTTTAATAATGACATTGGTGCGCCACTGACGTTATTGCGTTTAACGCCTGAATATCAATATGCAGTTATTGAGCTTGGTGCTAATCATCAAAATGAAATCTCGTATACCACAAATTTAGTTAAGCCTAATGTAGCGTTGATTAATAATATTGCAGCTGCGCATTTAGAAGGCTTCGGCTCGTTACAAGGTGTAGCAAAAGCCAAAGGTGAAATCTTCGAAGGGTTGGTAGAAAACGGTACTGCGATTATTAATCTCGAATCGAATGATTTAGCGTTATGGCAGCCACTATTAGCAGATCATCAAGTATTAACATTCTCGACAGACTCGCATCAAGCGGATTATTTTGCCGAGAAGATAAAGATTACCACTCAAGGGTTAGCCTGTTTTACAATGTGCGCCCCAATCGGCAAGATCGAGATTAATTTAGCACTTGCGGGCATGCATAATGTGTCAAATGCATTAGCTGCTGCGGCGTTAACCGTCTCCTTAGGGGCGACATTAGCTGATGTTAAAGCTGGGCTAGAAACCATGGCGAATGTAAAAGGTCGTCTTGATATTACAGAGCCTCATGCAGGGTTACGTCTGATTGATGATACCTATAACGCCAGTGTTGCTGCGGTAAAAGCTGCGATTGATGTGTTAGCAAGCTTTGAAGGTAAGCGCTACTTCATTTTTGGCGATATGGCTGAACTGGGTGAAGAAAGTGATAATCTACACCGAGAAGTGGGCGAATATGCTCTAGAAAAACAGCTTGATTGTGTGATGACGTTTGGTCACTCAAGCGCTGTGGTTAGTGAGCTCAATCAAGGACAACACTTCAGTGATAAAGATTCGCTAATCATGTCACTGAAACAACAATTACAACAATATTCTCGTCAACCTGATATTGAGACTGTCACTGTGCTAGTAAAAGGTGCAAGAAGTTCAAAGATGGAAGACGTAATTGCAGCCTTGCAGGAAGATAAATAATGATTTACTGGTTAGCTGAACAATTTCAGTCAACACTCCCTTTTTTCCGATTGTTCGAATACCTAACATTCCGAGCGATCATGAGTATTCTAACAGCATTGCTGTTTTCGTTATGGATGGGGCCTCGGATGATTGCCCGTTTGCAAATGTTGCAAATTGGTCAAGTCGTACGTAATGAAGGTCCTGAATCACACTTTAGCAAGCGTGGTACTCCAACGATGGGCGGTATCATGATCCTAGCAGCAATAACATTTACTGTATTGCTTTGGTGTGACTTAACTAACCCTTATGTCTGGGCTGTATTGGTTGTCATGTTGGGTTATGGTGCAGTCGGTTTTGTTGATGATTATCGTAAAGTTGTTCGTAAAAACACGGACGGTTTGATTGCGCGCTGGAAGTACTTCTGGCAATCAGCGATTGCACTTGTTGTCGCATTTGCACTATATGCATACGGTAAAGACACGGCTGCGACTCAGCTTGTGGTGCCTTTCTTTAAAGATGTTATGCCACAACTAGGTTTGTTCTACATCGTTATGACTTACTTTGTGATTGTCGGTACCAGTAACGCCGTTAACTTAACTGATGGTCTTGATGGCTTGGCGATCATGCCGACCGTCATGGTATCGGCAGGCCTGGCTTTTATTGCATGGGCAACAGGTAACTTTAACTACGCCGAATATCTTCATATTCCGTACATCAAAGATGCTGGCGAGCTAGTGATTGTATGTACTGCTATCGTTGGTGCCGGTCTTGGTTTCTTATGGTTTAACACTTACCCAGCCCAAGTCTTTATGGGCGATGTGGGCTCATTAGCACTGGGTGGCGCACTGGGTACGATTGCTGTGCTTGTTCGCCAAGAGCTACTACTTGTGATCATGGGTGGTGTGTTTGTAATGGAAACCGTATCGGTAATTCTACAAGTAGGATCATACAAACTACGAGGCCAACGTATCTTCCGTATGGCGCCTATCCATCACCATTACGAATTAAAAGGCTGGCCAGAGCCACGTGTTATTGTGCGCTTTTGGATTATTACACTGATGTTGGTATTGATTGCGTTAGCAACGCTTAAGGTTCGTTAAAAATGAAAGGCTTGGCTGGTGTGAATACAATCGTTGTTATCGGTCTAGGTATGACAGGGTTATCTGTTGTCAATCATTTAATGCGTCTACCACAGTCACTGACCATTAAAGTCATTGATACTCGTGACAATCCGCCCGGCCAAGATCAATTGCCAGATTCTGTTGAGCTATGTAGCGGTCAATGGAATAGCGAATGGTTATTGTCTGCGGATTTGATCGTTACAAGCCCTGGTATTGCACTAGCAACGCCAGAGCTTGTCGTTGCAGCTGAAGCCGGTGTTGAAATTGTTGGTGACATTGAGCTGTTTGCGCGTGAAGTTGATAAACCTGTTGTGGCAATTACTGGCTCAAATGGTAAGAGTACCGTAACGAGCTTAGTCGGTGAAATGGCAAAAGAAGCGGGAGTTAATGTTGGCGTTGGCGGTAATATTGGCTTTGCAGCCCTTGATATGCTGGCGCAACAACATGCACTTTATGTATTAGAGCTTTCGAGCTTCCAGTTAGAAACGACGACTTCTCTTGAGTTAACAGCCGCTGTTTACTTAAATCTTTCAGAAGATCACATGGATCGCTACCCTGGCGGTTTAGCACAATATAGCCAAGCAAAGATGCGTATTTTTGATCACGCAAAGCTGGCTGTTTTCAATCGTGATGATTTAGCAACCAAACCGACTCAATTTAGTGGTGCAATGACAAGCTTTGGTTTTGATGATCAAGACTATGGCATTGTCTTAGTGAATGGCAAAGAGTGGCTAGCGGTGAACGGTGAAGCTGTAATGGCTGTGGCTGATATTGCTTTAGTTGGCCGCCACAATGTTGCCAACTGTTTAGCAGCACTTGCACTTGCTGATGCAGCAGGGATCCCGCGTGATGCAGCATGTCGTGCAATGCAACGTTATACCGGCCTTGCGCATCGTTGCCAACTTGCGGTTAATCGTCATGGTGTTCGATGGGTTAATGATTCAAAAGCCACGAACCTTGCAAGCACGTTAGCTGCGCTGAATGGTTTGCAACTTGAGGGCAAATTGCATCTATTGATGGGCGGCGATAGTAAAGGAGCCGAGTTCAGTGAACTAAAACCGGTTTTAGCTGACTTAAACGTACAGTTGTATAGCTTTGGTCGTGATCGACACTTATTTAACGATGTTGTTGATAACGCCATCAGTGTTGAAACCATGAGTGAAGCTATGGTCTGTATTAGCCGCACCGTTCAATCTGGAGATATGGTTTTATTATCGCCTGCTTGTGCTAGTTGGGATCAATTTGCCAACTTCATGGCACGTGGTGATGCTTTTGTTGAACAAGCGATTCAGTTACAAGATTCGGTTTCAGGAAATATTTGATGTTAAAAATGATCCGTAATGGATTTGCCGCTGTGGGGGGCTGGTTTATTAAGCCTAGTAAGCCCTGTTTGTATGACCGCCAATTGGTTTGGATCGCTATTGCATTGATGATCACAGGCCTGGTGATGGTGACATCGGCTTCTATTCCTGTCGCGACACGCCTTACAGGTATTCCATTTTATTTTGCCTATCGTCATGCGTTTTTTCTTTGTGGTGCAATTTTTATTGCTGCCATTGTATTGCAAATACCATTAGCTAAATGGAAGCAATATAGTTTCCCGATGTTGTTGGTATCCATAATTTTACTTGCAGTTGTGTTAATCATTGGTCGTTCAGTTAATGGTGCTGCACGTTGGATCCCATTAGGCATATTTAACCTTCAGCCTGCCGAGGTTGCCAAGCTCTCTTTATTCATATTTCTTGCAGGTTACCTCGTCAGACAATATAACCAAGTGCGCGGTAGCTTCATTGGCTTCTTAAAACCGCTTGCCGTCTTGGGGATTCTTTGTGTGCTATTGCTGATGCAGCCCGATTTAGGTTCATCGGTAGTAATGTTCGTTACCACTATCGGTATGCTATTTATCGCTGGTGCAAAACTTTGGCAATTTTTGATGATGCTAGGTACCGCTCTTGTGGGTATTGCCTTTCTGATCGTTTTAGAACCCTATCGTATGCGCCGCGTAACGTCATTTCTTAACCCATGGCAAGATCCTTACGGTAGTGGTTATCAGCTCACTCAGTCATTAATGGCATTTGGTCGTGGTGAATGGTTTGGACAAGGCTTAGGTAATTCAATTCAAAAGTTGGCTTATCTTCCTGAAGCGCACACAGACTTTGTATTTGCGGTATTAGCTGAAGAGTTAGGCTTAGCTGGCGTTATTGTTGTACTGTGTTTACTGTTTGCGCTGGTTTACAAGGCCTTAATGATTGGTCGTAAATGTCTTGAAAGTGGTTTGCTGTTTGGTGGATTTCTGGCATTTGGCTTTGGCTTTTGGTTTGCATTCCAAACCCTTGTTAACGTTGGTGCTGCTGCAGGTATTGTTCCAACTAAAGGTCTAACGTTACCACTTATCAGTTACGGTGGTTCCAGTTTATTTATTATGGCAGCTGCGGTTGCCATTCTGATTCGTATTGATTTTGAGCAGCGCGTCGCGGAGAAATTTGAGTCAGCAGAGCCGGCTGAAATTGATGATGAAGCGCTTGATAATATGGACGGAGCGGTGCAGCAAGTTGCTATCGACCCTGAGGCTTTACTTAGTGAGCCTACTCAATTAAATAATGATAAAAAAGACGCTCATGGCAAAGAATAAACGTTTATTAGTAATGGCGGGTGGTACTGGCGGTCATGTTTTTCCTGGTCTTGCTGTTGCACAAAAATTGCAACAACAGGGGTGGGAGATCCGCTGGTTAGGTACCGCAGATCGTATGGAAGCAGATTTAGTGCCTAAGCATGGCATTGAAATCGATTTCATCAAAGTGAAAGGGTTACGTGGTCAAGGTGTACTGCGTTTACTGACTGCACCATTTAAGATTGTGGGGGCTATTTTACAAGCCCGTAAATATATTAAAGCATGGCAGCCTGATGTTGTACTTGGCATGGGAGGTTATGTTAGCGGTCCTGGCGGTGTTGCGGCTTGGTTATCAGGTGTTCCTGTTGTATTGCATGAGCAAAATGCCGTAGCAGGTTTAACGAATCAGTGGCTGTCAAAAATTGCCGCTAAAGTACTACAAGCATTTCCAGGAGCATTTCCAAATAAAGACGTTGTGGGCAATCCTGTTCGCCATGATGTGACAGTTTTACCTGCTCCTGTAGAACGATTTGCAGAGCGTACAGGGCCGATTCGTATTTTGGTGATGGGCGGCAGTCAGGGTGCACGTATTTTGAACCAAACCATGCCTGAAGTGGCAAAGGTGTTAGGTGATAGCGTTACCATTTGGCACCAAGCAGGTAAAGGTAGCCAGCAATCAACAGAACAAGCTTATAACGAACAAACCACCACACCTCACAAAGTTACTGAGTTTATTGATGATGTTGCTGCCGCTTATAGTTGGGCTGATTTAGTGGTTTGTCGCTCTGGGGCGCTAACCGTTTCTGAATTGTCTGCTGCCGGTGTTGGTGCCATCTTTATTCCATTTATGCACAAAGATCGTCAACAAGCACTCAATGCCGATCATTTGGTGCAATGTGGCGCTGCAAAAATGATTGAGCAAATGGATTTGACGGCGTCAAATTTAGCGAATGAAATTCAACAATTAGATCGTCATACGCTTGAAACAATGGCGTGTGCTGCACGAGAAGCTGCTATTATCGATGCCGATGAACGAGTAGCTAACGTGATTAAATCACTAGTAAAAAATTAATACGGGAACAAAGTGATGAATAAACTGGATAACCAGCAATTAGCAAAAATTCGTACAATGGTGCCAGAGATGCGCCGTGTTGAGCGAATTCACTTTGTTGGCATTGGTGGTGCAGGTATGAGCGGCATTGCTGAAGTACTTGTAAACGAAGGCTACCGTATTAGTGGTTCTGACATTGCGCCGAATGCTGTAACAAACCGTTTGACAGCGAAAGGTGCAGAGATCTTTTTTGGTCATTCAGCTGAAAATATTCAAGGTGCTAGCGTTGTTGTTGCTTCTACGGCAATTAGCAAAGAAAACCCTGAGCTGATGGCGGCGACTGAATTGCGAATTCCTGTTGTACGCCGTGCTGAAATGTTAGCAGAACTAATGCGCTATCGTCATGGTATCGCTATTGCTGGTACGCACGGTAAGACAACAACGACAGCATTAACGACACAGATTTATTCTGAAGCGGGCTTAGATCCAACGTTTGTTAATGGTGGCTTAGTAAAAAGTGCAGGTACTAATGCACGTTTAGGTTGCAGTCGTTATTTAATCGCAGAAGCAGATGAAAGTGATGCCTCTTTCTTGCATCTTCAACCTATGGTGTGTGTGGTCACTAACATTGAAGCTGATCATATGGATACTTATGGCGGCGATTTTGAAGTATTAAAGCAAACCTTCATTGATTTCCTACATAACCTACCATTTTACGGGTTGGCGGTAATGTGTATTGATGATCCTGTGGTACGTGAATTACTGCCGCGTGTGGGTCGTCCAATGCTAACTTATGGTTTTGCAGAAGACGCAGGTGTTCGCATTACAAATTATACGCAAACAGGACAGCAAGGTCATTTCACTGTATTACGCAAAGATAAACCAGCGCTTAATATCACCCTGAATATGCCCGGTAAGCATAATGCTTTAAATGCAACGGCAGCGATTGCTGTTGCTACAGAAGAAGGCGTTGATGATGATGCTATCATGCGCGCGTTAATTGAGTTTGAGGGGACGGGTCGACGTTTTGATCATTTAGGGGAGTTTGAAACGGGCAATGGTAACGTAATGCTGGTGGATGATTATGGTCATCACCCAAGCGAAGTGGATGTAACGATTCAAGCTGCACGTGCTGGGTGGGCGGATAAACGCTTAGTGATGATTTTCCAGCCTCACCGTTATAGTCGTACTCGTGATCTCTATGATGATTTTGCAAACGTCCTCGATCAAGTGGATGTATTAGTGATGCTTGATGTTTATTCTGCTGGTGAAGCACCTATTGCTGGAGCTGATGGTCGAGCGTTATGTCGTACTATTCGCTCTCGTGGCAAAATTGATCCTATTTTCGTACCTGAAGCCGAAGAGTTGCCAGCCATTCTTGCAAATATTATTCAAAATGATGATTTAGTTTTGACACAAGGTGCAGGTGATGTCGGCAAAATAGCGCGTCAGCTAGCAGAAATGAAGTTGAATATCGAGACGATGAAAAAAGACGTATAAATTAGTATATGGCAACATGTATACGTCGAAAATGATAATAGCTGGCTATAGATTGTGTAGACAATAGCCAGTTATTTTGTTTTTTTCGATATTTTGGTAGATATATACAAAATTATTCTCAGGTTGTGTACATAAAACGCCTCATGAGTGTTGGAGTGGGTCGAGTTGCTCGGTATAATCGTTTAACTTTGCTTATAACATCTGAGATAGCTGTCAGCTAATTTATACCTATATGGTAAGGTGAAGCTGAATGAGTAAAGCGAAGAGTAAACAATGACTGAAGAAGTCGTAGACCAAGAGTATATACACCCATCGCCAAAAAAGTGGTCGCGCTGGGGTGGATTGGCGTTTTTCCTCTTTGTCATTGGTTTTACGGTTTGGTTATTCAGTGCAACAAAAAGCTGGATGACAGATACTAACCGACTGCCCTTGTCACAATTAGTGATTCAAGGACAATTGCATTATCTAACCAAAGACAATGTACGCCAGACGATATTAACAATTGATCATCTTGGTACTTTCATGACCCAAGATGTTAATACTATTCAGGCTCATGTAGAGGCACTGCCGTGGGTTGCTCATGCTGCAGTACGAAAACAATGGCCTGATACGATCAAAGTTTTCATTGTAGAAAACCAACCAGTAGCGCAATGGGATCATAAATATTTGGTTAATAAAGAGGGCCAAGTATTTAAAGCGCCTGCTGAGCAAGTTGCAGATTTAAACCTTACTAACCTCTCTGGCCCTGAGGCTAGCAGTGAAGAAGTATTAGCTGCATTGCGAGAAATGCGTCCCTTACTGAAGAACGCTGGCTTAAGTATCGCGTCGTTATCATTAAATGAACGTCGAGCTTGGCGAATCTTATTAGCCAATGGCATTACGCTTGACTTGGGCCGAGAGGCTCGAATGGAGCGTCTTAAGCGTTTTATCGAAATTTATCCAGAATTAGTAAAACTGAATAAACCGATAAAATATGTGGATTTGCGTTATGATACTGGCGCAGCTGTGGGTTGGAAAACAATACCGGAACATGATGCTCATGTATCGGATACCAAATAAGAGCGTGTGTTAATGACTAAGGCTGCAGATCAAAAACTTATCGTTGGTCTTGATATCGGCACATCCGAAGTTACGGCTTTGGTTGGGGAAGTGCTGCCCGATAACACGGTGAATGTTATCGGAATGGGAAGCAGTCCGTCACGCGGAATGGACAAAGGCGGGGTCAATGACCTTGAATCTGTTGTTAAATCAGTACAACGAGCCGTTGATAAAGCTGAATTAATGGCTGAATGCCAAATCAGTTCCGTGTACTTGTCGTTATCAGGTAAACATATTAGTTGCCAAACAGAAAAAGGCATGGTGCCAATTTCTGAAAAAGAAGTGACACAAGACGACGTCGATAATGTTATTCATACGGCGAAGTCAGTAAAATTAAGCGATGAACAACGAACTTTACATGTAATTCCTCAGGAGTTTGCTATTGATTATCAAGAGGGGATTAAAAACCCTGTTGGTTTATCAGGAGTTCGTATGGAAGCCAGTGTTCATTTGATCACGTGTCACAATGACATGGCGAAAAACATCGTTAAAGCAGTAGAGCGTTGTGACTTGAAAGTTGATCATCTGATTTTTTCAGGATTAGCATCAAGCTATGCTGTACTGACACCGGATGAGCGAGAGCTCGGCGTATGTGTTGTCGATATCGGCGGCGGTACGATGGATCTTGCTATTTGGTCTGGTGGTGCATTACGACATGCGGCAGTAATTCCGTATGCGGGTAATGTAGTAACCAGTGATATTGCTTATGCATTTGGTACACCGCCGGGTGACGCTGAAGATATTAAAGTGAAATACGGCTGTGCGCTGAGTGAATTGGTGAGTAAAGATGCTAAGGTTGATGTCCCAAGTGTTGGAGGTCGACCATCTCGTAGCTTACAAAGCCAAACACTAGCAGAAGTGATAGAGCCTCGTTACAGCGAATTGCTGGGGCTGGTTAATCAAAAGCTGTTAACAGTACAAGAACAGTTGCGTGAAGCGGGTGTTAAACACCACTTAGCTGCGGGCATCGTCCTAACCGGGGGCGCTGCACAAATGGAAGGTTTGACAGAATGTGCAGAACGGGTGTTCCGTCACCAAGTGCGTATTGGCCAACCTTTAGAGTTAAGTGGTTTAACTGACTATGTTCAGGCCCCAACTTATGCAACTGCAGTAGGCTTACTGCATTACGGAAAGGACAGTCAATCATTTGATGAAAATGAATTAGAACCGAAACGTTCAGTTACTGGTTTATTTTCACGAATTAGTGGTTGGTTAAAAAAAGAATTTTAAACCTGATGCGAACAGGATAACGGAGAGAACACATGTTTGAACCGATGATGGAAATGTCTGATGAAGCGGTAATTAAGGTCATTGGCGTTGGCGGCGGCGGCGGTAATGCTGTCGATCACATGGTACGTGAATCTATCGAAGGCGTGCAGTTCATTAGTGTTAACACTGATGCACAAGCACTACGTAAAACAAGCGTAAGTACAGTTATTCAAATCGGTGGTGATATCACTAAAGGTTTGGGTGCGGGTGCTAACCCACAAGTAGGTCGTGATTCTGCACTAGAAGACCGTGAAGCAATCAAAAAAGAGCTAGAAGGCTCTGATATGATCTTCATTGCTGCTGGTATGGGTGGTGGTACTGGTACAGGTGCTGCTCCAATCATTGCTGAAGTGGCAAAAGAGCTAGGTATTCTTACTGTTGCGGTGGTGACTAAACCATTTAGCTTCGAAGGTAAGAAGCGTATGGCTTTTGCTGAGCAAGGTATCGATGAGCTTTCTAAGCATGTTGATTCATTGATTACGATTCCAAACGAAAAGCTACTAAAAGTACTTGGTCGTGGAATCACATTGCTTGACGCTTTTGCTAAAGCAAACGACGTTCTTAAGAACGCTGTTCAAGGTATTGCTGAGCTAATCACACGCCCTGGTATGATCAACGTCGACTTTGCTGACGTACGTACAGTAATGTCTGAAATGGGTCATGCGATGATGGGTAGCGGTGTTGCTTCTGGCGACGACCGTGCTGAAGAAGCGGCTGAAATGGCAATTTCTAGTCCACTACTTGAAGATATCGATCTAGCGGGTGCACGTGGTGTCCTTGTTAACATCACTGCCGGTATGGACATGCGTCTAGACGAATTCGAAACTGTGGGTAACACAGTGAAAGCATTCGCTTCTGATAACGCAACTGTTGTTATCGGTACATCTTTAGACCCAGATATGACTGATGAACTGCGTGTAACAGTTGTTGCTACAGGTATTGGTAAAGAAGTGAAAGCGGATATTACGCTAGTGACTTCATCTAAGCCTGTTCAAGCGACAGTAGCACAAGAAAAAACAGTTGTTGCTGAAGAAAAGACAGTAACTAATAATGATGGTCAAGCAACGGCAGCTAAGCCACAAGCTGATCATGATTACTTAGATATTCCTGCATTTTTGCGTAAACAAGCTGACTAATATCTATAGTTAATAGGTGATGCTGATTGAGTATATAAAAACTCAATGAGACTAAATATATCGGTATTGAAATATTTGGTTTTATCGCAACATAATCAGTAACTTATTAGTGCCTTTAACGATTAGTTTAAAGGCACTCACTTAGCCTATGTCAAATTATTTTGGATATTTAGTAGCTTATGGTATTATTTATGCCCATTTCGCGTAATTGTGCCTGATAATGGGTGTTATTTAGCCTTGTTGCTTGTGACAAAAGTTTGTTTAACAGTTGAGATATGAGCAGATGATCAGACAACGTACACTTAAAAGCATTGTGCAAACGACTGGTGTGGGTCTCCACTCTGGACGTAAAGTGACGCTTATTCTGCGTCCTGCAGCCGCTAATACAGGCGTGATTTATCGTCGTACAGATTTAAATCCTCCTGTGGATTTTCCTGCAAATGCAGATTCTGTGCGTGATACCATGTTATGTACAGCTCTTGTAAATGAAGAGGGCGTGCGTATTTCAACGGTTGAGCACTTGAATGCAGCACTAGCAGGTATGGGTATCGATAACGTGATTATCGAAGTTAACGCACCTGAAATTCCTATTATGGATGGTAGCGCGAGCCCATTTATCTACCTGCTTCAATCTGCAGGCATTGAAACGTTGAATGCGCCTAAGCGTTTTTTACGTATCAAAAAACCTGTTCGCATTGAAGATGGCGACAAATGGGCGGAGCTCGTTCCTTATAACGGTTTCCGTCTGGATTTTGCTATCGAGTTTAACCACCCTGCGATTGAATCAGATCAGCAGCGTCTAGTGTTAGATTTTTCAAGTAAGTCTTTTGTTAAAAATATCAGTCGCGCTCGAACCTTTGGTTTCATGCGTGATATCGAATACTTACAATCACAAAACTTATGTTTAGGTGGTAGTTTCGATAACGCTATTGTACTGGATGATTATCGTATTCTTAATGATGATGGTTTGCGTTTTGACAATGAGTTAGTGACTCATAAAGTATTGGATGCCATTGGTGATCTCTACATGTGTGGTCATAACATTATTGGTGAAATGCGTGCTTATAAATCAGGACATGCATTAAACAACCAGTTATTACGTGCAGTACTTGCTGATCAAGAAGCCTATGAATGGTCCACTTTTGAAGATGAGCAGCAGGTACCGGTTACTTTTGCTCAACCAGGAATGGTTCTTGCTTAATACCAAATGCGAAAAGAATTAAAAAACGCCGAGCAGTTGCTCGGCGTTTTTGTATCTGGTTTTATTTACACTAACGTTTTTGTTTTTGTGCTAATAAAGCAAGGCGTTCTAAGCGTTTTTTTACTTTTTCTGGCGCGGTTGCGGCCGTTGCTAAGAGGTGCTGAGCAGCAACTTCTGTGATGGGCTTTTGTATAATATCGGGTATTTTTTCTTGTTGCTGCTTCTGTACTGCAGCAAGAGAAGGGTTCACTTTTATTTCAATATCTTGCAACTTAGGCAATAGCGTTTCTCGTAACTTCATCATCAAAGTGTGGCGTTCGTAATTAAGACGCATCGACCAAGCTGCAGATTCGGTTTCTACAATTAAAATACCTTGACGATAATTACTCACACGGCAATGTTCAGCACAATTGATATGCTGCTTTACCGCGGTATTTAACTGGCTTAATGCGATAGCTCGTTGTTGAATATTATTAAGCCCAGTTTGCTCTAAAAGATCCCCGGTAGTTTGGGGACGGTGATCTCTCATCGTCTGTGATCCTAAGTAATGATGTTGCTCAAAGTTGAAAAATTGCGGATATGATCCTAATTTTGCGAATATAAAAAGTGTTAAGCCTGCTTTTCTCATAGGCGATGACACTAATATGACTTATTATATCACTCATATAGGTTAATATATCTTGAAAGATGTACCTGCAAGTGTTGTTACTGCCAGCGTTGTATTTAAGCGTTAAATTGCCATCTCGTTTTATTTGGTGATGGTTATTGATGAAGCCCCCTTGAAAAGTGGTTTTCATGACGCAATATTAGTATGACACAGTTTCAGGATTATCCTCTTAGTCACCATTGTGGCGATTCTAGTGGGACAGGGATTGCTTACGGTCCCCCAGAGAATGAAACCAGATTAAGCGATTCAGCAATAGATACGCTGATATAACAAAGAGAAAACGGCATCGCCATGTTAT
The DNA here is from genome assembly GCF_003026095.1 of Photobacterium sp. GB-72. NCBI lineage: Bacteria > Pseudomonadati > Pseudomonadota > Gammaproteobacteria > Vibrionales > Vibrionaceae > Photobacterium > Photobacterium sp. GB-72. Next base: position 126,945 of record NZ_PYNV01000004.1, read on the forward strand.
CAAAACTACTGACTAAAGTTATCGGTAGCCGTAACGACCGCACTCTGCGTCGTATGCGCAAAATTGTTGATCAAATCAATAAGCTAGAGCCTCAATTTGAAAGCCTACAAGATCATGAGCTGAAAGCAAAAACAGCTGAATTTCGTGAGCGTTTAGAGCAAGGTGAAACGCTAGATCAACTACTACCAGAAGCCTTCGCGACCGTTCGTGAAGCATCCAAGCGTATTTACGGTATGCGCCACTTCGATGTCCAGCTGCTTGGCGGTATGGTATTGAATGATTGTAAAATTGCAGAAATGCGTACCGGTGAAGGTAAAACTCTGACAGCAACTCTTCCTTCATACTTAAATGCTTTAACAGGTAAAGGCGTTCATATCGTAACCGTGAACGATTACCTAGCAGCACGTGATGCCGAAACTAACCGTGAGTTATTTGAATTCCTCGGCATGACTGTAGGTGTAAATGTTCCTAATATGTCACCACCGGCAAAAAAAGAAGCGTATGCCGCAGATGTCCTTTATGGAACAAATAACGAATTTGGCTTTGACTACTTGCGCGATAATATGGCATTCCGTCCAGAAGATCGTGTTCAACGCGAACGTTTCTTCGCAGTAGTCGATGAAGTTGACTCCATCTTAATCGATGAAGCACGTACTCCGCTTATCATTTCAGGTCCTGCTGAAGACAGCTCTGAAATGTACATTAAGATCAATGAATTAATTCCTTTACTAGTTCGTCAAGATAAAGAAGATAGTGAAGAGTACCGTGGTGAAGGTCACTACACAGTCGATGAAAAATCGAAGCAAGCTTATTTAACTGAAAATGGTCAGGAGTTTGTTGAAGAGCTATTGATTAAAAATGGCTTAATGGCAGAGCACGATACCTTGTACTCTCCAGCAAACATTAGCTTGTTGCACCACGTAAATGCGGGTTTACGTGCACACGTACTCTTTGAAAAAGACGTTGATTACATCGTTCAAGATGACGAAGTGATCATCGTTGATGAACACACTGGTCGTACAATGCCGGGTCGTCGCTGGTCAGAAGGTCTTCACCAAGCCGTTGAAGCGAAAGAAGGCGTGAAGATCCAAAACGAGAACCAAACGTTAGCATCGATTACTTTCCAGAACTACTTCCGTTTATACGATAAGCTTTCTGGTATGACAGGTACGGCTGATACTGAAGCGTTTGAATTCCAGTCTATCTACGGTCTAGATACGGTTGTACTTCCTACTAACCGTCCAATGGCGCGTATCGATAACGGTGACTTGGTTTACATGACAGAAACAGAAAAGTTTGCTGCAATTAGCCAAGATATCAAAGAGCGTGTACAAAACGGTCAGCCTTGTTTGGTGGGTACAGTATCGATTGAAAAATCAGAGTTACTGTCTAATGCGCTTAAGAAAGAAGGCATTAAACATAACGTACTAAACGCAAAATTCCACGAAAAAGAAGCGGATATTATCGCAGAAGCGGGTGCGCCGGGTGCGGTAACTATTGCAACTAACATGGCCGGTCGTGGTACCGATATCATGCTGGGTGGTTCGTGGAAGACTGATGTTGAAAAACTCGATAATCCAACTGAAGATCAAATCGCGAAGATCAAAACCAAATGGCAAGAAAAACATGATGCAGTCTTAGCGTCAGGTGGCTTGCACATCATTGGTACTGAGCGTCACGAATCTCGTCGTATCGATAACCAGCTACGTGGTCGTGCGGGTCGTCAGGGGGATGCAGGTTCTTCTCGTTTCTACCTATCTATGGAAGATGGCTTAATGCGTATCTTCGCTTCAGATCGTGTTTCAGGCATGATGAAGAAGTTAGGTATGGAGCAAGGCGAAGCGATTGAGCACCCTTGGGTATCAAAGGCTATCGAGAACGCGCAACGTAAAGTTGAAGGTCGTAACTTTGATATTCGTAAGCAGTTGCTTGAATTTGATGATGTTGCTAACGATCAGCGTAAAGTGGTTTACGAATTACGTGATGAATTAATGCATGCTGAAGATATCAGCGAAATGATTGAGCACAACCGTGAAGACGTGCTAAATGCATTAATGGATAGCTACATTCCACCACAATCGCTTGAAGAAATGTGGGATATCAAAGGGCTAGAAACTCGCCTGAAAGATGATTACGATCTTGAGCTACCAATTCAACACTGGCTTGATACCGAAGATAAACTTTACGAAGAAGCACTTCGTGAGCGCATTGTAGAAAAAGCGCTTGAAGTTTACCGTGAGAAAGAATCAGTTGTTGGTGCTGAAGTGCTACGTAACTTCGAGAAAACAGTGATGCTACAGAACCTTGATACGCTATGGAAAGAACACTTAGCGGCAATGGATCACTTGCGTCAAGGTATTCACTTACGTGGTTATGCACAGAAAAACCCTAAGCAGGAATACAAGCGTGAATCGTTTGAACTGTTTGAAGAAATGCTAGATAACTTGAAGAGTGATGTTGTTTCTATCTTAAGCAAGGTACGTGTACAGCAGCAGGAAGAAGTTGATCGCATGGAAGAAGAGCGTCGTCAAATGGCAGAAATGCTAGCACGTCGTCAACAGTTCCAGCATCAAAGTGCAGAAAGCCAAATCACTGATGAGTCATCAGAAGAGCCTGAAGCTCAACAAGGTACTTACGAGCGTGAAGAGCGTAAAGTAGGTCGTAATGAGCCTTGTCCTTGTGGTTCTGGTAAGAAGTACAAGCAATGTCACGGTAAGATCAATTAAGATTGTTCTTATTGTAGATACTAAAAAAGTCGCTCTAGGGCGACTTTTTTATTGGCTGAAAATCAAGGCTAATGATGTAGATTCTAGTGGATCTTCAGCTAATTTATTAAGCGAAAGACTGCTGTATTTTATCGAGTACAGCTTGATTAGCATCAGGGAAAGGGTAATCAGCAAGTGCATTGATAGCGACCCACTCCCCCGGTTGACCTTCTTTACCAAAGGCTTCGCCATCAAATTGATGGATCAGAAAGAAATCAAACTTTAATGATTTATCTGAATAATCATGAGCAAGGCTAATAAAAGGTTCAACGTCAGTGGCATGAATACCGACTTCTTCTTGCAGTTCACGGATAACCGCTTGCTTTGCTGTTTCACCTGTTTCTACTTTTCCGCCAGCAAACTCCCATAAGCCACCTTGATGCGCTTTATCGGCACGGCGGGTAATGAAAATATGCTTTTTCTCTGTATCTAAAATAATGCCTGCCGCAATCCAAACTTGCTTCTTATCCATACTGTTAGTAACCCATATCGTCAGACCAGCCATCTGAATCTGATAGATCAGGTGCACCGGGAATAGATTTTTCTTCTTCCGCCCATTCGCCAAGATCGATCAATTGACAGCGTTTGCAGCAAAAAGGACGAAATGGACTCTGCTCACCCCAAACCACTTCAGTTTTACAGGTAGGACACTTTACGACAGTAATATTGGTATTGGTTGTTGATTGAGACACAAAAACCTCAGCAAATGGCTAATTTAAATTCAATATCGCTTGCGACAGGATCTCCTTCCACAAAGGGAGAGAAACGAATAGCAAAGCGACTACGATGTCCCGATATCATAGGATAAACGCCATCTTTAGCGCAAATTTCTAGCCGTAATAAACAGGCATCTTCAGCGTCATACTGGAAGAAGCCATTACGGGCATGATTGGTTTTATATTGTGCGCTTTCTCGGGTTAACTTCAACCAGAGATTGAGTGCTTCGTTAAGTTCTGAAAGCTCATGTAACCAGCTTTTCATTGCCTGTTGTTTGTGTTCATCGCTAAGGTGCAGCCAGTGATGTAATGAGGGCAGATCAAAACAACAACTACCACCTGGAATCGAGAAACGTTGTTTTATACTGGAAAGAAAACGATCTTCTCGTAGATTCTGTCCTAGGCGAGGAGATGAAATTAACGCTTTATGGGCTTGTTCCATCGAATCGATCATTTGTTGCAGCGCATACTCGTCAACACCATCAATGTTTAACCAATTCATCAGTTGCTGACGTTGTTTCTCTATATCTTTGGCAAGATCGGTTTTAACTTGTACTTGGTCTAAGATCTCAAGCAAATCAAAAAGGGCATGGAAGAAGATTTTATATTGCCAAGGATCATTTTGGTTGCTGCTGTGATGCATTTGTTGCAAGAGATAATCAAGGCGTAAATAAATACGGACTTTTTCTGTCAAAGGGTGTTCATAGCGCGTCATTTGCGTAGCTTGCATAAAGGGAATACCAAACAGGAGCCAAGATCGTAATAAGAATTATCATAGTTAAGACGTCATTTTACTACAGCTCATGATCCATTTTGAGATATTGCCTGTGAAGTTGCGCGATTTGTAATGTTAATGCTGGACTATCACCAAAATTAGTAATGACATCATCTGCGGCATCCAACCGTTGTTGGCGCGTTGCTTGGCTCGCTAAGATATTTTTGATTTGCTCAATTGAGACATTATCACGTTGTTGTGTTCGTTCGATTTGGGTTTGCTCATCGACATCAACAACCAATAAACGATTGGTGAGGGTTTGTAGGTTATTCTCAACCATTAATGGCACAACTAACAAACAATAGGGAGATTTGCTCAATTTAATATCATGGAGCATTTTTTCACGGATCAATGGGTGAAGTAGCTCATTTAACCATTGCTTTAATTCAGGCTGACTAAAAATAGCCTCACGCAGTTTTGCCCGATTTAACGTACCATCTTCAAGTAAAATATCAGCACCAAGTTTTTCGATAATAGTGTTCAAACCGACGGTATTCGGCTCGACGACTTCACGTGCAACAATATCTGCATCAATAATATCAATGCCGTAGTTATCAGCAAATAAGTTAGCAACCGTGGTTTTACCGCTACCAATTCCGCCTGTTAGGCCAATGACAATACTCATTATCTACATTCCTAAGTACGAAGTAACATACCAATTCACAATAGGCTCGCCCCATAACAATGCAATCCAACCCGCAACCGCAAGGTAAGGGCCGAATGAGAATGGCGTCTGGTTATCAGCATCTTGCATTTTGAGTAACACAATACCGCACAGCGCGCCGACTAAAGATGAGAGTAACACTACAAACGGTAGTAACTGCCAGCCAAGCCAAGCACCTAATGCGGCGAGTAATTTAAAGTCACCATAGCCCATGCCGTCTTTTTTTGTCAGTAGCTTAAAGACCCAGAATACGCTCCACAGCGATAAGTAACCTGCCATTGCACCAATCACCGAATCGGTCAGAGATACAGGGCTAATACCCATTACAGAGAGCAAAATACCCGCCCACATTAACGGTAAGGTAATTTGATCGGGCAATAGCATTTTATCGATATCGATAAAGGTAAGCGCAATTAACGCGAAGGTGAAAAAGATCACCGCGATTGCCCACCATGTTGGCGGCAGCATCAGTGATACCGTTAAGCTCATAACTGCGGTCAGTAATTCAATAGCTGGGTAGCGTTTGCTGATTGGCGCTTTGCATCCTTTGCATTTGCCGCCTAGAGCAAGCCAGCTGATCACTGGAATATTCTCCAGCGCACTAATAGCGTGATTGCAGTGTGGGCAGCGTGAACGTGGCACACTTAAATTAAAGACCGAATCGTCTGGCTTGTTATCCATTTCAGGAAAACATTCTTGGCACTCTTTACGCCATTGACGCTCCATCATGATCGGCAAGCGGTAAATCACCACATTTAAAAAACTACCGACTAACAGACCAAAAATAACGGCAAAAAGGGGATATAACCAAGGGTAATAGGAAAGTACTGCCATGTGAGGATCTCTTAAAAATTAGGCGGTTATTGTAAGGCAAACGGCTAGGTGTTCCTAGCCGATGATTATGTGAAATGAATACAGTGATTAACTTATAAGGTGGTTACTAAAATAGTATTAACCCATCACACTCATTAACGTGAAGATTGGCATATACATAGCAATCAGTAAGCCACCGATTAAGCCACCCAAAATAATAATAATGAAAGGTTCTAAAATTTGTCCGAGGTTATCAACGGTATTATCAACATCGGCTTCATAGATTTGCGCCATTTTATTAAGCATGTCATCAAGTGAGCCCGATTCTTCACCAATCATCACCATTTGTAACATGAGTTCAGGAAAGACCCCTGATTGACGTAGGGCTAAATACAGCGGCATACCGCCAGCGGTACTTTCGTAAACTTCTTCGATTGCCTTTTCGATATACAGGTTACCACAGGTTCTTCCTGCTGATTGAATACCGGATAACAGTGGAATACCTGCCATGAAAGTAGTGGCTAAAGTACGAGCAAAACGGGCAATGGTGGCTTTTAATAACACATCGCCAAAGATAGGCAACTTTAAGGCAAACCGATTAGCTTTATAGCGAAAATCATCAGATTTTTTATAAAAATAGCGGTAAAGAAAAACGGCTATTCCAACACCAGCTCCAAGATAGACGCCATAAGCGATAAGAAAATCTGAAGCATGAACAACAAATTGGGTAAATAATGGCAGTTCAGCATTAAAGCTTGAAAAGATTTGGGCAAACTGCGGAATAACAAAGACTAACATCATTACGGTAACAAGCACGGCAGTTAACGTGACCATTGCAGGATAAATCATCGCCTTGATAACTTTTTTTCGCATCGCTTCGTTTTTTTCGCGATATACCGCAATACGGGCAAAGACTTGTCCTAGGTGACCGGTTTGTTCACCAGTTGCCACCAAATCACAGAAGAATTTATCAAACAGAGGTGAACTTGAGCGCATCGCGCTAGACAGCGAGGCGCCAGATTCCACTTGGGTGGTGATTTGCAATAAAGTAGCTCGCATTTCGGCTTTATTATAACTACCTGCCATTAATTGCAAGGCTTGCACCACAGGCACACCGGATTCTATCATGGTGGCGAGCTGACGGGTTACTGCAGTGACATCTTCCCCTTTCATTTGATCGCGCATTTTGGTCAAAAAAGAGGGGGAGGTTTTCTTGATTTTTTTGACCACAATTTTTTGTTCAAGCAGTTGGTGACGCACTTCTTGTTCTTGAAAGCCCAAAGTGGTGCCAGAGACTTTACGTCCTGCTTGGTTGGTTCCCCGCCAGTTGTAGTAACGAATTTTAGTGGCTGCTGTACTCATAAGCGGAATTCTCTATCAAACAATTAATACAAAGTAGGGAAGGTTATAACTGTAATACCCGTTGTAATTCGGCAAGACTGGTAATGCCGTCAGTTAGCTTTTCAATGCCTGATTCTTTGAGTCGTTTCATCCCTTGCTGGGCGGCAATATCTTCTAATTGCAGCGCGGTAGCATTGGTCATTAAGGCTTCGGCGATTTCGCGGCTAAATACCATGACTTCATAAATACCGACGCGCCCTGCGTAGCCTTTATTGCAATCATCGCACCCTGCGTTATTGGCTTTATATACACTGGAATTTTGCGGTAGGTTTAATCGCTGACAGGTGATTGGGTCAAGCGAGTGGGGCTGTTTGCAGCTGTTACATAAACGACGGGCAAGGCGCTGGGCGATAATTAAGCTCAGCGATGAAGCGAGGTTAAAATCTTCCACTCCCATATTGGTTAAACGGGTAATGGTTTCAGCGGCAGAATTCGTATGCAGGGTTGATAATACCAAGTGCCCCGTTTGAGCAGCTTTTACTGCAATGGAGGCAGTTTCTAAATCACGAATTTCCCCTACCATGACAATGTCGGGATCTTGACGCAAAAATGAACGCAGGGCATCGGCAAAGCTTAAACCGACTTGTTGATTAATTTGTACTTGGTTAATACCGGGTAAGTTAATTTCTACTGGATCTTCGGCAGTCGAAATATTGCGCTCATCGGTATTTAAAATATTTAGCCCAGTATATAGCGAGACGGTTTTACCGCTACCTGTTGGACCGGTAATTAATATCATCCCTTGTGGGCGCTCAAGGGCAGTTAAATAATCGGATTTTTGTTTATCGTTATAGCCGAGAATATCAATATTAAGATTAGCGGCTGAGCTATCTAATATCCGCAGTACGACTTTTTCACCCCATAGCGTCGGTAGGGTCGAAACACGTAAATCAATCGCCAAATTATCAGAGAGTTTTAGCTTTATTCGTCCATCTTGTGGTTGACGGCGCTCGGCAATATTGAGCTTTGACATAACCTTTAAACGGGTCGATAAACGGCGTGACAAACTCGCTGGTGGGGTTAAATGCTGATGCAAAATACCGTCACAGCGAAAACGAATTCGATAGTTATGCTCGTAAGGTTCAAAATGAATATCAGAGGCTTTACGACGCACAGCATCTAATAACACTTGGTTGATATAACGGGTAACGGGGGCGCTGTCTTGGCTTAAATCGGTAGCATCATCGAGCTCAGCATCGCTAATATCAACCAGTTCACCTAAATCGGCATCACTGACTTGTTTACTGTGGCTAGTTTCACCAATATCACTGCCGTAAACACGGCGAATGGCAGATTCTAACTGTTTGTTTTCTAAAATTAGAAACTCAACAGTTTTACCGATTGCAAAACGAAATTCGTCTTGCGCATCCACATTAGTGGGGTCGCTAACCCCTAGAAATAGGCTATTGGCATCTTGAGTTAATGGCAGTGCGCGATGACGCAGTACTAACTCACGTTGGTAAACACTTTGACAACAACCGTCATAGTCATAGTGGTGAACATCAACTTTTTGTAAGCCAAATAAATTAGCGAGGTTATCGGCTAAATCTAGGTCACTGAGGACACCTAAACGGGTTAAGGCGGTCGGGACGTTAATCCCTTCCGCCGTTACAAACTCGACTACTTGTTGTTCTTGCTCTGGGCTAATTAAATTAGCTTGAGCCAAGATAGAAGCGAGATTGGTTTGCATTAATACTACTTATGGGTTAGCAATGGATGCATTCGTACATCCTTTAGGATATGTTGATGATGAGGTTGCATCTGTTTTACATGTCCAATTACCAGCACCATCACGAACAACAGCAAGCTTTTTACCCGAATTTTGACCACCAGTAAATTTAATGACAATTGAACCAGCACTTGAAGCAGACGCGTCTGCTAATGTATAGATGGTACCAATTGCAGTTGAAGGTGCGCCAATGTTTGTTTTAGCTTCTGCGACAGAATAAGCTGGAAAATTAGCATCAGTTGCGATTTTATCTTCTAAATTTACTTTTAATCCTGCAATAGTCGCAAGACCTGCACCTAGCTCTGATTTTTTTATGTAATTTTGATATTGCGGCACAGCAATTGCTGCTAATACACCAATAACCGCTACTACGATCATCAATTCAATAAGTGTAAAACCCTGTTGTTTTTTCATTTCTCTGTCCTTAAGTAACAAAATAATAAATGCGTTAACGTCATAAATTCGCGAATGGAATTAAGTTCAGGATAGAGGCTTTATTGTTAGAGTGAATAATAAAAAAGGGATAGCTCGGCATGGGTAGTAAAAAAAAATAATGCGTTGCAGAAGTTGCAAAGAGCAAAGCGAGTAACCGCGCGTAATTAGATTTGATTTTTATAAAATTCAGTAAGATGTGAAGTAGAAAGAGAAAAATCAGTAGTTATTCTTCTCTTTCTTTATAAATAGATATGTCAGTTAAATAAAATCGTCATATAACTCTGTTAGGGCAAGTTATATGCTTGAGTGTATTACTTAGAACACCTTTATTTGAAACGCATGGAAAGATCCATGGCTTTTACGTGTTTGGTCAGTGCGCCTACCGAAATATAATCTACCCCCGTTTCCGCACATTCTCGGATATTGCTTAGGGTAATATCACCTGAGTTTTCTAATGCCACACGTCCAGCGTTAAACGCGACGGCTTCACGCATCATGGCTAAGGTAAAGTTATCCAGCATCACAATATCAGCGCCGGCTTCAATGGCTTGTTTTAGCTCTGCAAGACTTTCGGTTTCAACTTCGACAGGTTTATTGGGGTTAAGCTGTTTCGCTGTAGTGATGGCTTGCTCAATACCACCACAAGCAATGATGTGGTTCTCTTTTATAAGGTAAGCATCAAACACCCCAATACGGTGGTTAAAGCCACCGCCACAAGTCACGGCATATTTTAATGCGCTACGCAGACAAGGAACAGTTTTACGGGTATCGAGTAGGCGAGTGTTGGTGCCTTCTAACTGTTTGACATATTCAGCTGTTAATGTCGCGCAACCGGATAGGGTTTGGATAAAGTTCATCGCGTTACGCTCGCCGGTAAGCAGCGCTCGTGACGGGCCTGATAGGGTACACAAGGTTTGATTAGGCTCAACCACATCACCATCTTCTACGTGCCAATCAATGGTGACTTCGCCACCGAGTTGCTTAAATACTTCATCAGCCCACATTTTTCCGCAAAATACGCCATGTTCGCGAGTAATAATAGTGGCAACGCCTTGGCTATCGGCAGGAATTAGATTGGCTGTAATATCGAGATTGGCATCAATCTCGCCACCTAAATCTTCGCGAAGTGTATCGGCAACAGTACGGCTGATCTCGATTGGGAGAAGTTGTTTAAGGTAAGCGAGGCGGGCACTGCTATCGTGTTTGTGTTCCATATCTGTCTTCTTGTATCCATTGCGCGTTTAGCAGCAAAAGTGCTGCGAATGATGGCGCAAATCATACCGTGAGAAAGGAGTGGGATAAAGTGAATACGGGTTAATCGAATGTTAATCACCAAATATTTGGTTGTTTCTATCTATTACTGCGATAGGCAAAAGCGATGAGAGGAAATTGGCTTTTCAATATAAGCTAATGATACTTTACCTGCTAATTTGGTTTTAGTAACACGTAAATAGAAGATGGATTATGACGTTATTGATTAACGATGATCATTGGTTACAGACAGCAAGGCGTGTGCCATCCCCTTTTTGTGATAATAGACCTCATGACGAGATGTCATTGCTGGTGGTACATAATATAAGCTTACCACCGGGTAAATTTGGTGGTCCTTATATTGAGCAGCTGTTTACTGGGCAATTAAACCCTGCAGATGATCCGTATTTTGAAATTATTCATCAGTTTCGTGTTTCTGCTCACTGTTTGATCCGTCGAGATGGTGAAATAGTGCAGTTTGTGCCTTTTAATCAGCGTGCTTGGCATGCGGGGGTATCAAAGTTTGACGATCGGGATAAGTGTAATGACTTTTCAATTGGCATCGAATTAGAAGGCACAGAGCACCTGCCGTATACTTCTGAACAATATCAAATGCTGACAAAATTGACTCAATCTTTGATGAGCCGTTATCCCGCTATCACCCGAGAGCGTGTAACAGGGCATGAATTTATTGCCCCTGGACGAAAAACCGATCCCGGTTTATCGTTTGATTGGCGACGGTTTAAAAAACAGCTTTAAAAGGGCAGTTATTAGACTAAAGTTTTATTTACGAATGGAAATTGGTCAAATTGGTCTGACCAATTTTCATAATCACTCTGCTTTTTATTCCTTCCTATCACCTTTTTCGTTGCTTGGCTGTTTCTAGCTCTGAATATGTAATGTTTTATTAATAAGTCAAAAGTTTAATTTTTTGTTAAAACCAACTTCGTTCTATGATTTCAATCAAGTTGCGTGTGGACATCTTTATTTATTTCTGTAAACTTTCACCCGGTAAAATAATTGGTAATACCAATTATCCGATGATTCGGTCTTTATGAAACGGGATTAATATAAGAAGCGTCGATAAAAATGACTTATAAACGCATTAAACAACCAAAGCTTTCTGATGCTATTGAGCAGGAATTGGAGCGCTTGATTTTAGAGGGAATTTTGTCCCCAGGTCAGCAATTACCTCCAGAGCGAGAGTTGGCAAAACAATTCGATGTTTCTCGTCCTTCCGTTCGTGAGGCGATCCAACGTTTAGAAGCAAAGCATTTGCTTACTCGTCGCCAAGGCGGCGGAACATTCGTAAAAGAAAAGTTATGGCAAAGTTTTTCTGAACCCTTATTGGATCTATTAGCGACTCATCCGGAAACACAATTAGATTTATTGGAAGCTCGCCATGCACTAGAAGGCTTAGCCTCTTATTTTGCGGCATTGCGAGGTAACGAAGAAGATTTTGTTCGCATTCGCGATTGTCATCAGCGTATTCAAGACGCGCAGCAACAAGGGGATTTACCCTTAGAAGCTAGCGCGGTGATGCAATATCTTATTGCGGTAACAGAATCGGCTCACAATGTGGTGTTACTGCATATTATTCGTAGTTTAGCGCCGCTACTTGAGCAAAACGTATTACAAAATTTCGAACTCCTAAACCGCCGACCTGAGGTGGTGGAGAAAGTAAGAAAGCACCGAGCTAATATTGTGCAGGCGATTGTTTCTGGTGAGCCTGAAAAGGCCCGTGAAGCATCGCACGCACATTTGGCTTACATCGAGGAAACCTTGTTGGATTTATCGCGTGAAGATAGCAGGCGTGAACGCTCTCTTCGTCGGATTCAACAGCGCAAGGACGGGTTAGAGTCTTAACTTCATACCTAAAAACGAAGTTAGACCTAGTCGCGACATTGTTAGTAGATTATCAACGAAAGGATAGATCGCATGTCTGAAGTCATGAAAAGTGACGTGGATGTACTGGAAACTCAAGATTGGTTAGAAGCACTTGAATCAGTAGTCCGTGAAGAAGGTGTAGAACGCGCACAGTTCTTACTTGAGCAAGTATTAGAAAAAGCTCGTTTAGATGGTGTAGATATGCCGACTGGCGTAAACACAAACTACATCAACACAATTCCAGCAGCACAAGAACCCGCGTATCCAGGTGATGTAACATTAGAGCGTCGTATCCGTTCTATCATCCGTTGGAACGCAATCATGATCGTTCTACGTGCATCTAAGAAAGATTTAGACTTAGGCGGCCACATGGCTTCTTACCAGTCTGCTTCTGCTTTTTACGAAGTATGTTTCAACCACTTCTTCCGTGCGCCTAACGATGTTGATGGCGGTGATTTGGTTTACTACCAAGGTCACATTTCTCCAGGAATTTACTCTCGTGCGTTTGTTGAAGGTCGTCTAACTGAAGAGCAGCTAGATAACTTCCGTCAAGAAGTTGATGGTAAAGGTATTCCTTCATACCCACACCCTAAACTAATGCCTGAATTCTGGCAGTTCCCAACGGTTTCTATGGGCCTAGGTCCAATTTCTGCGATCTACCAAGCGCGTTTCCTTAAGTATTTAGAAGGTCGTGGCCTTAAAGATACTTCAGCTCAGCGCGTATACGCGTTCTTGGGCGATGGTGAGATGGATGAGCCAGAATCACGTGGTGCTATTTCTTTCGCTGCGCGTGAGAAACTAGACAACCTATGTTTCCTTATCAACTGTAACCTACAGCGTCTAGACGGCCCAGTAATGGGTAACGGTAAGATCATTCAAGAGCTTGAAGGTCTATTTAAAGGTGCTGGTTGGAACGTTGTTAAAGTGATCTGGGGTAACAACTGGGATGCACTACTAGCAAAAGATACGACGGGTAAGCTTCTACAGCTTATGAACGAGACTATCGATGGTGACTACCAAACGTTCAAATCTAAAGATGGCGCTTACGTACGTGAGCATTTCTTTGGTAAGTACCCAGAAACTGCAGCACTTGTTTCTGACATGACTGATGAGCAAATCTTCGAGCTGAAGCGTGGTGGTCACGATTCTTCGAAACTATTTGCAGCATTTAACAATGCAAAAGAAACAAGCGGTAAGCCAACGGTGATCCTAGCTAAGACTGTTAAAGGTTACGGTATGGGTGAAGCGGCTGAAGGTAAGAACATCGCTCACGGTGTTAAGAAGATGGACATGACTCACGTTCAATACTTACGTGATCGTCTAGGTCTACAAGATCTTATCTCTGAAGAAGATCTTAAGGCTCTGCCTTACCTAAAACTGGAAGAAGGCTCTGCTGAGTACAACTACTTACACGCTCGTCGTGATGCGCTACACGGTTACACACCTAAGCGTAGTCCTAAGTTTACTCAAGAATTTAAAGTGCCTGAGCTTGATGCATTTGCGCCACTACTAAGTGAGCAGAAGCGTGAAATTTCAACCACTATGGCTTATGTTCGTGCGCTAAATATTCTTCTTAAAGATAAAGCAATCGGTAAGAACATCGTGCCAATTATCTGTGATGAAGCGCGTACGTTCGGTATGGAAGGTCTGTTCCGTCAGGTTGGTATCTACAACCCAGATGGCCAAACTTACACACCAGAAGATAAAGGCATTGTTTCTTTCTACAAAGAAGCAACATCTGGTCAGGTACTTCAAGAAGGTATCAACGAACTAGGTTCAATGGCATCTTGGGTTGCTGCTGCAACATCTTACAGCACCAACGATCTTCCAATGATCCCATTCTACATCTACTACTCAATGTTCGGTTTCCAACGTATTGGTGACATGGCATGGCTAGCAGGTGACCAACAAGCACGTGGCTTCCTACTAGGCGCTACTGCTGGTCGTACAACACTGAACGGTGAAGGTCTACAGCACGAAGATGGCCACAGTCATATTCTTGCAAACACAGTACCTAACTGTATCTCTTACGATCCAACGTTTGCTTACGAGCTAGCGGTTATCATGCAAGACGGTATTCGTCGCATGTACGGTGAAAATCAAGAGAACATTTACTACTACCTAACAGTAATGAACGAAAACTACGCAATGCCAGCAATGCCAGAAGGCGCTGAAGCAGGTATTCGTAAGGGTATTTACAAGCTTGAGTCTCACGCTGGTGATAAGTCTAAAGTTCAGTTAATGAGCTCTGGTACTATCATGAACGAAGTACGTAAAGCGGCACAGATCCTAAGTGAAGAGTACGGTGTAGCGTCTGATGTTTACTCTGTAACATCATTCAACGAACTAACTCGTGATGGTCAAGATTGTGAGCGTTACAACATGCTTCACCCAACTGCAGAGAAGAAGGTTCCTTACCTAACAACTGCAATGGGTTCTGAGCCTGCAATCGCTGCAACGGACTACATGAAGAACTACGCAGAACAAGTACGTGCATTCATGCCATCTGAGTCTTACAAGGTTCTTGGTACTGATGGTTTCGGTCGTTCTGATAGCCGTGCAAACCTACGTCGTCACTTCGAAGTGAATGCTGGCTACGTTGTTGTTGCTGCACTTTCTGAACTCGCTAAACGTGGCGATATTGATAACGCTGTAGTTGTAGATGCAATTGCTAAGTTCGATATCGACGCTGACAAGATCAACCCGCTATACGCATAAGAGGCAAATTAAAAATGGCAATCGAAATTAATGTACCAGACATCGGTGCGGATGAGGTTGAAGTAACTGAGATTCTTGTTAGCGTTGGCGACAAGGTTGAAGAAGAGCAATCACTGATCACTGTTGAAGGCGATAAAGCTTCAATGGAAGTTCCTGCTTCTCAAGCGGGTATCGTTAAAGAAATCAAAGTTGCTGAAGGCGACACGGTTTCTACTGGTTCTCTAATCATGATTTTCGAAGCCGAGGGTGCAGCTGAAGCTGCACCTGCTCCTGTGGCTGAAGCAGCGCCTGCTGCTCCAGCTCCAGCAGCAGCGGCTGAACTGAAAGAAGTTCATGTTCCAGATATCGGTGGTGATGAAGTTGAATGTACTGAAATCATGGTATCTGTTGGCGATACAGTAGAAGAAGAGCAATCTCTAATTACTGTTGAAGGTGACAAGGCTTCTATGGAAGTGCCTGCACCATTCGCTGGTACAGTTAAAGAAATCAAAATTGTAGAAGGCGATAAGGTTTCTACTGGTTCTTTAATCATGGTATTTGAAGTGGCCGGCACTCCGGTGGCTGGCTCTGCACCTGTTGCTCAAGCAGCAGCGCCTGCTCCAGCAGCACCTGCAGCATCTGCAGCGAAAGAAGTTAACGTTCCTGATATCGGTGGTGACGAAGTAGAAGTTACTGAAATCATGGTATCTGTTGGCGATACAGTGGAAGAAGAGCAATCGCTAATCACTGTTGAAGGTGACAAGGCTTCTATGGAAGTGCCTGCACCATTCGCTGGTACAGTTAAAGAAATCAAGATCGCAGAAGGCGATAAGGTTTCTACTGGCTCACTAATCATGGTATTTGAAGTGGCTGGCACTCCGGTTGCTGGTGCAGCACCTGCAGCGGCTCCTGTGGCTCAAGCGGCAGCGCCTGCTCCTGCAGCAGCACCTGCGGCGGCTCCAGCAAAAACTGAAGCGCCTGCTGCAACAGGTGATTTCGTTGAAAACAACGAATACGCACACGCATCACCAGTTGTTCGTCGTCTAGCTCGTGAGTTCGGTGTTAACCTTGCGAAAGTTAAAGGTACTGGCCGTAAGAACCGCGTTCTTAAAGAAGACGTACAAAACTTCGTTAAAGATGCACTTAAGCGTCTTGAGTCTGGTGCAGCAGCTTCTGCGTCAGGTAAAGGCGATGGCGCAGCGCTTGGTCTACTACCTTGGCCGAAAGTTGATTTCAGCAAGTTTGGTGAGACTGAAGTTAAGCCACTATCTCGCATTAAGAAGATCTCTGGCGCTAACCTACACCGTAACTGGGTAATGATCCCTCACGTTACACAGTGGGATAACGCAGATATCACTGCGCTTGAAGCATTCCGTAAAGAGCAAAACGCGATTGAAGCGAAGAAAGACTCTGGCATGAAGATCACACCACTTGTGTTCATCATGAAAGCGGCTGCTAAAGCACTTGAAGCATTCCCTTCATTCAACTCTTCTCTATCTGACGATGGCGAGAGCTTGATCCTGAAGAAATACGTGAACATCGGTATCGCAGTCGATACGCCAAACGGCCTAGTTGTTCCTGTATTTAAAGATGTGAACAAGAAAGGTATCTACGAGCTATCTGAAGAGCTAATGGCTATTTCTAAGAAAGCACGTGCTGGTAAGCTAACTGCATCTGATATGCAAGGCGGCTGTTTCACTATCTCAAGCCTTGGTGGCTTAGGTGGTACTGCATTCACACCAATCGTGAACGCACCAGAAGTAGGTATCCTAGGTGTATCTAAGTCTGAAATGAAACCAGTATGGAACGGTAAAGAGTTCGAACCGCGTCTACAACTTCCATTATCACTATCATACGATCACCGTGTGATTGATGGTGCTGAAGGTGCGCGCTTCATCACTTACCTAAATGGCTGTCTATCAGACATCCGTCGTTTAGTACTTTAAGGTTTCACATCCACAACGCCATGCCTACAATGCGTAGGCATGGAATTGTTGTGTAGCTCACAGGCTGCAGTAATTTATTTTTCACTCTGTTAACAGGTCTGTAGACTTGTTGTCCATCTGAAAGATAAACGTATATAAATACGTAAAAGTTACCTGATAGCTTGTTAGGGATATAAGACTTACAACGAGGTCATAATGAGTAAAGAAATTAAAGCCCAGGTAGTGGTGTTGGGTTCAGGCCCTGCTGGTTACTCTGCTGCATTCCGTTGCGCTGACTTAGGTCTAGATACGGTTCTAATTGAAAAATTCAACACACTAGGTGGTGTATGTCTTAACGTGGGTTGTATCCCATCAAAAGCATTACTTCACGTAGCGAAAGTTATCGAAGAAGCAAAAGCAATGGCTGAGCACGGCGTTGTTTTTGGTGAACCACAAACAGACATCGATAAGATCCGTCTGTGGAAAGATAAGGTAATTACTCAGCTAACTGGCGGTCTTGGCGGTATGGCTAAGATGCGTAAAGTTAATGTTGTGAACGGTTACGGTAAATTTACTGGCCCTAACAGCATTGTTGTTGAAGGTGCTGATGGCCCAACAACGGTTAACTTTGATAACGCGATTATCGCGGCGGGCTCTCGCCCAATCGAACTACCATTCATTCCGCATGAAGACCCACGTATTTGGGATTCAACAGATGCGCTAGAGCTTAAAGAAGTTCCTGAGAAGTTACTTGTTATGGGCGGCGGTATCATCGGTCTTGAAATGGGTACGGTTTACCACGCGCTAGGTTCTCAAATCGACGTTGTTGAGATGTTCGATCAAGTGATCCCAGCTGCGGATAAAGATATCGTTAAAGTATTTACTAAGCGTATCGCGAAGAAATTCAACCTGATGCTTGAAACGAAAGTAACAGCTGTTGAAGCAAAAGAAGACGGTATTTATGTAACGATGGAAGGCAAAAAAGCACCTGCTGAGCCTGTTCGTTACGATGCTGTTCTTGTTGCTATCGGTCGTGTACCAAACGGTAAACTGATTGACGCTGAAAAAGCGGGTATCAATGTTGATGAGCGTGGCTTTATTAACGTTGATAAGCAAATGCGTACTAACGTTGCTCACATTCACGCAATTGGTGATGTTGTTGGTCAACCAATGTTGGCTCACAAAGGTGTGCATGAAGGTCACGTAGCGGCTGAAGTTATTTCTGGTAAGAAGCACTACTTCGATCCTAAAGTTATTCCTTCAATTGCTTACACTGAGCCAGAAGTTGCGTGGGTTGGTAAGACTGAGAAAGAAGCGAAAGCGGAAGGCATCAACTACGAAGTTGCTACATTCCCATGGGCGGCATCAGGCCGTGCTATCGCATCTGATTGTGCTGATGGTATGACGAAGATGATCTTCGACAAAGACACGCACCGTGTGATCGGTGGTGCTATCGTAGGTACTAACGGTGGTGAACTACTTGGTGAAATCGGTCTAGCGATCGAGATGGGTTGTGATGCTGAAGATATCGCATTAACTATCCACGCTCACCCAACACTACACGAATCAGTAGGTCTTGCTGCTGAAGTATTTGAAGGCTCTATCACTGACCTTCCAAATGCAAAAGCGGTAAAGCGTAAGAAGTAATTACTACTTGTTATGATAATAAAAAAGCGCCTAAGGGCGCTTTTTTGTTGTCTGCTGTTTAGCATTGCTAACATTTAATTTCAGGTTACAACTTAAACGTACCGACCATGTCATCAGGACGTTGTGATAGTTGACGTAATGCTTGGCTTGAATCAGCTAATTGCGCGGCTGTTTCTGCGGTTAGCTGAGTGGTTTCATTTATCTCTTCAATATTACAATTAATGTCTTGTACCACGGTTGACTGCTCTTCTGTCGCGGTAGCCACTTGGGTATTCATATCGGCAATTAAACTAATACGCTCAGAAATCGACACTAAAGCAACAGATGCTTGATCAGAAGCTGATACCCCATTTTCAGACAGCTGACGGCTTTGCTCCATCGCAACCACGGCATTGGATGCTTCTTGCTGGAGGCGGTTGATCATCGCTTGGATCTCGTCGGTAGAATCGGCAGTACGACTAGCAAGATTACGCACTTCATCGGCCACGACCGCAACCCCTCGTCCTTGTTCACCAGCACGTGCTGCTTCAATAGCGGCATTGAGGGCAAGTAGGTTAGTTTGTTCTGAGATCCCACGGATCACATCTAAAATACTACCAATCGACTGGGTATTACTTGCCAGTGAGTCAATAACATCGCTGACTTGGCTAATATCCGATGACAGTTGATTTATGGTATTACGTGCTTCGCCAACAACGGTTTGACCATCATGGATTTGATACTTAAATGTTTGTAATTCATAAAACGGCTTATATTTATGAGCAAATGAGCAGACCATGCACAACGTGACAACGCAATACTGATCAATGAAATGAAAATACGCCGTTATGTATCTGCAAATTTGTTACAAAACTTTAGTGATTTACGTCACTAAATATGACCTGTAGCTAAAAAAGAGAAAATAAAACTAATGTGAAACAAGCGTCTTTTATTTTATGCGTTATAAATATTGAGGATCGCTTTACACATTATGAACAAAGAATTTTCCTAAAATGTGAATGTTGTAAAAAAGCAGTAGTTTTTAAGTTTACGTTAAAAATGGTATAATACTGCACAGTTTTGGTCTCTCCTAAAGGGTTTTGGCTCTGACAATGTTCAGCAAAACATGATTATAAGAATCTAGAGATCACTCACTTCCAAGGATGTTTGGCCTATGGTGCCAGACCGTAATATGAGGAATATGTCGTGCTTGAAGCCTACCGTAAACACGTCGAAGAGCGTGCTGCTGAAGGGGTTGTTGCTAAACCATTGGATGCTGAACAGGTTGCCGCTCTTGTTGAGTTACTAAAAAATCCGCCAGCAGGCGAAGAAAGTGTTCTGCTGGATCTACTAGAAAATCGTATTCCCCCGGGCGTTGATGAAGCGGCATACGTAAAAGCGGGTTTCCTTGCTGCGATCACTAAAGGTGACGCGCAATCACCTATCGTAAGTAAAGAAAAAGCCGCAGAGTTACTCGGCACAATGCAAGGTGGTTACAATATCGAACCACTTATTTCTTTGCTTGATGATGACACGCTAGCTCCGATTTCAGTTAAAGCGTTATCTCATACATTATTGATGTTTGATGCGTTCTACGATGTAGAAGAAAAAGCAAAAGCAGGCAATGTATTTGCTCAGCAAGTTCTCCAATCATGGGCTGATGCTGAGTGGTTCCTATCTAAACCAGCATTGGCTGAAAAAATCACCCTGACTGTATTTAAAGTCACAGGTGAGACCAACACCGATGACTTATCACCAGCACCTGATGCATGGTCTCGTCCAGATATCCCACTTCACGCGCTTGCGATGCTGAAAAATGAACGTGAAGGTATCGTGCCTGATCAACAAGGCTCTGTGGGTCCGATCAAGCAAATCGAAGCGTTAAAAGAAAAAGGTCATCAGCTTGTTTATGTTGGTGATGTTGTAGGTACAGGCTCTTCTCGTAAGTCTGCGACTAACTCTGTGCTTTGGTTCATGGGCGATGATATCCCTTATGTACCGAACAAGCGTGCGGGTGGTTATGTTTTAGGTGGCAAGATCGCTCCTATCTTCTTTAATACGATGGAAGATGCAGGCGCACTACCGATTGAAGTTGATGTAACTCAACTCGCGATGGGTGATGTGATTGATGTGTACCCATTTAAAGGTGAAGTTCGTCGTCACGAAAGTGATGAGCTAGTGTCTACTTTTGGGCTAAAAACGGATGTGCTGATTGATGAAGTACGTGCGGGTGGTCGTATTCCATTGATCATTGGTCGTGGCCTAACCGATCGTGCGCGCCAATCATTGGGTTTACCATCATCGGATATTTTCCGTCGTCCTGTTGCGGTTGAAGATAGCGGTAAGGGTTATACTTTAGCGCAGAAGATGGTAGGTAAAGCATGTGGTGTTGAAGGCGTTCGCCCAGGCACTTACTGTGAGCCTAAGATGACAACGGTAGGTTCGCAAGATACCACAGGTCCTATGACTCGTGATGAATTAAAAGACTTAGCATGTCTTGGTTTCTCTGCTGAACTTACGATGCAGTCGTTCTGTCATACCTCGGCTTATCCGAAACCGATTGATGTTAATACTCACCACACATTACCTGATTTTATTATGAATCGTGGTGGTGTATCACTTCGTCCGGGTGATGGTGTTATTCACTCATGGCTAAACCGTATGCTACTGCCTGATACCGTAGGTACAGGTGGTGACTCACATACCCGTTTCCCATTAGGTATTTCATTCCCAGCTGGTTCTGGCCTTGTCGCTTTTGCTGCGGCAACAGGTGTTATGCCGTTAGATATGCCTGAATCTATTCTGGTTCGCTTTAAAGGTGAGATGCAAGAAGGGATCACGCTACGTGATCTGGTTCATGCGATCCCATACTACGCGATTCAGCAAGGTCTACTGACCGTTGAGAAAGCAGGTAAGATCAACGAATTCTCTGGTCGAGTACTGGAGATCGAAGGTGTTGAGCACCTAACGGTTGAGCAAGCATTTGAGCTATCAGACGCATCGGCAGAGCGTAGTGCGGCAGGTTGTACGGTTAAGCTTTCTGAAGAATCGATTGCAGAATACTTAAATTCAAACATCGTGATGCTGAAGTGGATGATTTCTGAAGGTTATGGCGATCGTCGTACCATTGAGCGTCGTATTACTGCGATGGAAGAGTGGTTAGCCAATCCTGAGCTAATGACCGCAGATAGCGATGCTGAATACGCACACGTGATTGAAATTGACTTGGCAGATATCAATCAGCCAATTCTATGTGCGCCAAATGATCCTGATGATGCGCGTTTATTGTCTGACGTTCAAGGTACACAAATTGATGAAGTGTTTATCGGTTCATGTATGACGAACATTGGCCACTTCCGTGCAGCAGGTAAACTGCTAGAGAAATTTGGTGGTCAGCTAGATACACGTTTGTGGGTCGCACCACCAACGAAGATGGATAAAGATCAGCTAACGGAAGAAGGCTACTACGGTATCTTTGGTCGTGCTGGGGTTCGTATTGAAACGCCGGGATGTTCACTGTGTATGGGTAACCAAGCACGTGTTGCAGATAAGGCGACAGTGATGTCGACATCAACCCGTAACTTCCCGAACCGTTTAGGTACAGGCGCGAATGTTTACCTCTCATCAGCAGAGCTTGCAGCTGTTGGCGCTATTTTAGGTCGTATTCCAACGAAGGAAGAATACCTAGAATACGCGAAACAAATTGATGCAACAGCGGCGGATACTTACCGTTACTTAAACTTCCACCGTATGGAAGATTACACTAAGAAAGCGGATGAAGTGATCATTCAACAACCAGCTTAGTCATTGTGCTTAGTTGTTGATTAAATAATAAAAAACGCCTCGAATATTCGAGGCGTTTTTTGTTGGTATGGAAAAAGTTTTTATTAGCGACCTAAGGTGTAAATCGCTGCGACATTACGTGCTGTGAGCTCAACGTTAATTGCAGCTTCTGCAAGTGCTTCAGCTAAACTTACCGAGCGTGGTACGACACTGAATACCGCATCAATACCGTGCTCATAAACAACATCACAGTCATAAGATAAACATCCTGCAATACCAATGACAGGTTTGTTAAAACGCTTGGCCGTACGTGCCACACCAATCGGGGTTTTACCGTGAATCGTTTGGCTATCAATGCGGCCTTCACCAGTGATCACTAAATCAGCGTCTTTTAATACATCTGCTAAATTGACCGCATCCATAACGATTTCTATCCCTGGGCGTAACTGTGCGTTAAATAGTCCAAGTAAAGCAGCTCCCATACCGCCAGCAGCCCCTGCACCTGCCATGTCTTTTACATCAGTACCTAAATCGCGTTTAATGATTTCTGCATAATGGGCGAGGTTGCTATCGAGTTGCACTACCATCTCAGGTGTTGCACCTTTCTGTGGGCCAAATACCTGAGATGCACCTTTTTCTCCACACAGTGGGTTATCGACATCACAGGCAACTTCTAATTTGACCTGAGCAAGACGAGGGTCGATATTACTAATATCAATATGGTGTAAGCGAGCTAACGCACCGCCGCCGAAGCAAATTGGGTTGTTGTTTTCATCCTGTAGACGTATCCCCAACGCTTGTGCCATCCCGATACCACCATCGTTAGTTGCGCTACCACCGATACCGACGATGATGTGTTCAACTCCTTTATCTAATGCTGCGAGAATTAATTCACCAGTCCCAAAGCTGTTGGTTAACATGGGGTTTCGCTGCTCAGGGCTAACAAGATGTAAACCGGAAGCTGCAGCCATTTCAATAATCGCGGTTTTTCCATCCCCCATTAAGCCGAAGAAGCCATTCACTTGTTCGCCTAACGGTCCTGTTACTGTGCACTCAATAATGCGACCGTTGCTAGCATCCACCAATGATTGAACTGTGCCTTCACCACCATCAGCCATGGGAAGCTTTATGTATTCAGCGTTTGGTAATACTTGGCGGAAACCGTTTTCAATCGCGGTAGCCACTTCCATTGCCGTTAAGCTTTCTTTGTAAGAATCAGGAGCAATAATAATTTTCATAATAATGAGCTCTAAACGAAGAGAAGGAATACGAGCATTTTTGTTATGGTTACGTCATTGTGTAGCACGATTTGCGTCTACTTGTGGTATTGAGTTGCATTTCTTGAGTAGATCCTGACAATGGGCGGCAGCATATAGGCTGTATTTTATCAGCTTATTAAAGCAAGAAGATCATCTATGAGGAACGAAAGGTATGGACTACGAATTTAAAAAAAATACCTTGGACGGTACTTATCACGCTATTTTCTCTATGGGTCATGAAGTATTGGGTCGTTGGATCATTGAAGAAATAGGTAAGGATACCGAGAAGCTCGATCTCATCATGGATCAACTTAGTGCAATGAAAAACAGTAGCCAAGAATGGCGTTTAGTGGGGGAGGAATTAACCCTATTATTGCAAGATAATGAAGCCTTGGTTCAAGCTAACTGTTTGTTTTCAGAAGAAGAGGAAGACTTTGAAGAGGATTTTCATTTCTATGATGAAGAAAGTCTTTCTGTTTGTGGTTTTGAAGATCTTGAGCAAGTGTTAGAAGGTTGGCGTACTTTTATTGCGCGTTTTTAATTTTCTTATCGAGCTTTAAAAATAGAATTGATTTGAGGCGTTTTTATGCTTCATGTTAGTGAGGAGGCTGCACTGTGATGGTGCAGCCTTTTTTCGTTAATTTTCTTTAAATATCTTAAGCTATTGAATTTTAATGTAAATAAAAGTTGGCACAATGCTTGTTTGTTAAATAACTGTAAACATCAAGGATTGGGTATTTGAGGAGCAAGCAATGAAGATAATTAACGCCATTATTAAGCCATTTAAATTAGACGACGTACGTGAAGCATTAGCCGATGTCGGTGTAGAAGGTATGACCGTCTCGGAAGTCAAAGGATTTGGCCGACAGAAAGGGCATACAGAGCTTTACCGTGGTGCTGAATATCAGGTTGATTTTTTACCTAAGGTGAAAATTGAAATTGCAACGCAAGCTCAGAATTTAGATGCCATTGTTGAAGCTATCAGCAATGCCGCACAAACCGGGAAAATCGGTGACGGCAAAATTTTTGTTTACGATCTTGAGCACGCGGTACGTATTCGTACCGGTGAAGTGGACACAGAAGCACTGTAGTTCACAACAATAAAAGAATTGATGAATTGGGTTATTAGGGGAAGACGACCATGGAATTATCAACAACAGTAATAGAATTACGTTATGCGTTAGACACATTTTTCTTTTTGCTCTCTGGCGCATTAGTGATGTGGATGGCGGCAGGTTTTGCGATGTTAGAAGCAGGCCTTGTACGTTCGAAAAACACCACTGAAATTTTAACTAAAAATATTTGTTTATACGCTATCGCTTGTACCATGTATCTACTGGTTGGTTACAACATTATGTATGTCGATAATAGTGCGGGTGGTTGGTTACCCTCGTTTGGAGCATTAATTGGTACGCAAGCTGAAGGCGCTGATCACTCTTTAGAATCTGACTTCTTTTTCCAAGTTGTCTTCGTTGCGACTGCGATGTCTGTTGTTTCTGGTGCGGTAGCTGAACGTATGAAGCTATGGTCATTCTTAATCTTTTCTGTAGTGCTAACAGCGGTTATCTATCCTGTAGAAGGTTACTGGACATGGGGTGGTGGTTTCCTATCAGAAGCAGGCTTTAGCGACTTTGCAGGTTCAGGTATTGTACATATGGCAGGAGCTGCAGCAGCACTAGCGGGTGTATTGTTACTGGGAGCACGTAAAGGTAAGTATGGTAAAAATGGCGAGATTTACCCAATTCCGGGTTCAAACATGCCACTTGCGACATTAGGTACATTTATTCTGTGGTTCGGTTGGTTTGGTTTCAACGGCGGTTCACAGTTAATGGTATCTGACTTTGAAAACGCAACGGCTGTTGGTCAAATTTTCCTAAATACGAATGCCGCAGCTGCCGCTGGTGCCATTGCAGCACTAGCAGTATGTAAAACAACATGGGGTAAAGCTGATTTAACTATGGTGTTAAACGGCGCGTTAGCCGGTCTTGTAGCTATCACGGCAGATCCATTATCGCCATCACCTGTTGCTGCGTTAATTATTGGCGTGGTTGCTGGTGCATTAGTTGTGTTTAGTATCATTGCGCTTGATAAAGTGAAGATTGATGATCCAGTAGGCGCGATTTCAGTACACGGTGTATGTGGTTTATTTGGTCTAATGGTCGTGCCATTTAGTAATGCTGATGCAAGCTTTATGACTCAGTTATTTGGTGCTGCGGTTATCTTCGGTTGGGTGTTTGCAGCAAGTTTAGCGGTATGGGGTGTACTAAAAGTCACGGTTGGTATTCGCGTAACAGAAGAGGAAGAACTGGAAGGTATGGATTCACATGATTGTGGTGTTGATGCTTACCCAGAATTTGTTAGCGTGAAATAAAATGTAAGCAATTGATTAATTTGTAGATAAAAACTCGCCACCTAGAAATGGGTGGCGAGTTTTATTTTTGATTGTAATAAATTGTAACTACTGGATTGCGAAGGTAAGTGTTTTACGTATAATGAATCTTATTGAGAAACGTTATCATTACATTTTGCATTTAAGGGAATAATCAATGAAAAAGCTTTTAGCTTCAGCAATCCTTATGGGTTTAGCCGCTCCTCAAGTTGCCACTGCGGCTGAAGAGGTTAATGTTTATTCATACCGCCAACCTTTCTTAGTTGAGCCTATGTTTAACGAATTCACAAAAGAAACTGGTATTAAAGTTAATGTGAAGTTTGCTAAAAAAGGTCTTGCTGAAAAGCTTGAGCAAGAAGGTGAATACAGCCCTGCTGATGTTGTCCTAACAACCGATATTAGCCGTTTGGTAGAGCTATCTGATAAGAAATTAGTTCAGCCAGTGGATAGCAAGCTGATTGATGGTAATGTTCCTGCACAGTTTCGTGATAACGAAGATGAGTGGTTTGCTCTAACATTGCGTACGCGAAACGTATATTCATCAAAAGATCGTGTAGGTAAGCTACCAGCGTCTTTTGATTATGCTGATTTAGCAAAGCCTGAGTGGAAAGGTAAAATTTGTACACGTTCAGGTAAGCACCCATACAATGTTTCACTCGTTTCATCGATGATTGCACATTACGGCGAAGCAGAAACGAAAACATGGTTAGAAGGTGTGAAAGCAAACCTTGCTCGTAAACCTCAAGGTAACGACCGTGGACAAGTTAAAGCGGTTAAAGAAGGCCTATGTGATTTAGCGATTGGTAACAGCTACTACCTAGGTAAGATGGTTAACGATGAAAACCAAAAACCATGGGCTGAAGCGGTTTATATTAATTTCCCAGGCCAAGAAGGTAATGGTACGCACGTTAACGTAAGTGGAATGGCAATGGCGAAATACGCGCCAAACCAAGCTAACGCACTTAAGTTAATGGAATTCTTAACGTCTGATAAAGCACAAGAAATGTACGCTGAAGTGAACTATGAATACCCAGTTAAAGAGGGTGTGAAGCGCTCAGAGCTTGTGGCATCTTGGGGTGATTTTAAAGCTGACGATGTATCACTAGACAAGATTGCACAGTACCACAATGCAGCAACAAAACTGCTGGATGAAGTGAAGTTTGATCTGTAATTAGTTACAAAATAAATGGGGTGCTAAGCCCCATTTTTGCATCATGCTTGGTAAATTTCACAATAAGTTGTGGTAGTTTCCTCTTCCCATCACTAGGGAATGTCGATACTTAATCTTGCCGTTTTTCTTATGGTTGAGATATTGGAAAATACTAAGTAGTAGTCAATGAAAGAAAAGTTTTTGTTCTGGAAAGCCGGTAGTTGGACCTTTGCTCTGCTACTGGTTTTTCCCATTCTGGCAATATTTTTTACTGCAATGGGTAATTCAGATGAGGTGTTTGGTCACCTAATGAATACGGTGATGCCTACCTATGCCTTTAATACTGTTGCTTTAGTTTTTGGCACGGTACTGTTATCTCTGTGCTTCGGTCTTCCTACTGCTTGGTTAATGGCAATGTGCCGCTTACCAACTGAAAAAACACTTCAATGGGCACTTGTTTTACCTTTAGCTATGCCCGGCTATATTGTTGGTTACCTCTATACTAATTGGTTTGACTACGCGGGCCCAATTCAGATTTTTTTACGTAGTATGTTCGGCTGGCAGCATGTTAGTGACTACTGGTTTCCTGACCTTCGCTCATTAGGCGGGGCATGTTTTGTTTTAGCATTAGTACTGTATCCTTATATTTATCTTCTTGTTCGTGCTGCTTTTATGGAGCAGAGCGTCAGCTTATTGCAATCAGCACGTTTGCTTCGTTGCACACCCTGGGAAAGTTTCCGCCGCATTTCACTGCCGTTAGCACGTCCGGCTATTGCTGTTGGTGTGTCGCTTGTGGCGATGGAAGCATTAGGAGATTTTGGTACGGTTAGTTACTTTGCCGTTAATACACTAACGACAGCGGTTTATGATACGTGGCTAGGTTATTCTAATCTTTATGCTGCCGCGAAAATCTCAGCCATCATGTTGCTTGTTATTTTCTTTTTGATCAGTTGTGAGCGTTTCAGTCGTCGTAAGCAAAAGATGTTTCAACATCAATGCGATAACGATGGGGATGTTAAGTACAACTTAAGAGGATGGAAAAAGTGGCTAGCACTCGTATGGTGTTGGGGGCTTGTTGGCTGTGCTTTTATTTTTCCTCTGCTACAACTGGGTTATTACGCTGTTGAGTATTTTAGCCAAAGTTGGACACCTGAATTTAAACAGTACAGCTTAAATAGCTTATTTGTCTCGATTACTGCTGCTGTTATAGCGGTAATGTTAGGGCTTTTGGTTAACTTTTATCGACGCCTTGATGGTAACGGTCTTAGCCAAATACCAATCCGTTTATCGTCATTAGGCTACGCAGTACCGGGTACTGTGTTGGCGATAGGGGTGATGATCCCACTAACCAGTGCTGATCATCTGGTTAATGATATTGCGATGAGCCTAGGGCTAGGTCGTCCGGGGTTAATTTTCTCAGGCACGATATTCGCGATTATTTTTGCCTTTGTGGTCCGTTTTGCTGCCGTTGCGATTGGTAGCATTGAAACAAGTTTAACTAAAGTATCGCCATCATTAGATATGGCGTCGAAAACCATGGGTTATGCCTCAACGGCGATGTTGAGAAAAGTCCATTTGCCGTTAATACGTCGGGGTTGTTTAATTGCGGGGTTACTGGTGTTTATTGAGTCGATGAAAGAGCTCAATGCAGCTTTGTTGCTGCGGCCATTTAATTTTGAAACCTTAGCGACTTACGTATTTAATTTTGCGTCAGATGAACAGCTAGAGCTAGCTGCATTACCGGCTATTTTGCTGGTGGTTGTGGGTTTAATTCCCTTGGTATTGGTTAACCGATCTTTGGAGCAAAAGAACTAATGAAACATGCATTATCTGTCAGCGGCTTAACCTGTAGTTACCATGGTCAGGCTGTGTTGCAAGACTTATCGTTAGCGGTTAACTCAGGTGAGATCGTTTGTCTGCTAGGCGCAAGTGGCTGTGGTAAGACAACGCTGTTAAAAGCGATTGCAGGATTGCTGCCTTTAGAACAAGGCTTAATGTCGATTAATGGGCGGACAATTGTTGATAAGCAGCAATGGGTACCACCAGAAAAACGTAATATTGGGATGATTTTCCAAGACTATGCCTTGTTCCCGCATTTAACCGTGGCGCAAAATATTGCCTTTGGTCTACGCCATTGGGATAAAGCCCGTACAGACGCCAAGATCCAAGAAATGTTAACCTTGGTGCATTTAACAGGGTTAGAGGATCGTTATCCACACCAATTATCAGGAGGACAACAGCAACGTGTCGCGATTGCTCGGGCACTGGCGTGTGAGCCTGATTTGATTTTGTTAGATGAGCCATTTTCTAACATAGATACACAAGTACGACATAGTTTGATTCGTGATATTCGAAAAATCTTTAAAGCGCAGGGAGTGACAGCGATCTTTGTTACCCATAGCCGTGAAGAAGCTTTCGCTTTTGCTGATAAAATGGCAGTAATGAATCATGGTGTGATTGAACAATTTGGTAGTGCTACAGAGTTGTATTATCAGCCAAGTAGTCGATTTGTTGCTGATTTCCTCGGTACCGGGTCTTACCTTCCAGCGACGGTAAAAAATCAAACGCGTTTGCTGACACCATTAGGTGAGTTAGCGTTAGCGTCTAATGAAACGTTACTTGATGAGACGTCTGTTGATTGGCTATTAAGGCCACAAAACTTGCGTGTCATGCTACAAAACGATGGTGATGGTGAAATTATCGAACAACAATTCATGGGAGATAGCTGTCGTTACACGGTTGATTTTTCAGGTTATAAATTGATTGTTAATTCAAATTTATTGATGAATGTTGGCGATCGTGTTGCAGTTGAAGTTGAGCCCCATTTACCAGTGGTGTTTGCGGTTGCGTAGCTGTTTGCAAAGAGATAGTTGAGCTCAATAATAATAAAGCCTGCATGATGCAGGCTTTATTATTTATGCACTTGAATTAGCGATTTAAAGCTAATGCTTCAAGGTAGATTTCAGCTTGTTCTTGGAGTGCAGTTTGATCTGGCAGTAAATTAGCTTGGATATAAATTACGTAACAAATACCGTGTAATAATTTCGCTAAATCATCGGCTTTTTGTGCGGTAGTAATTTCACCATTATCGATAGCTTGGGCAAACGCATCACGTACTTTATGAAGGTTATTACGGTTGGTTTCAACAAATTGTGGCCATACTTCATCACGTACCGAAGTACTCCATTCAAACCATACTTTAATCCAATCTTGTTGCTCTAAAACTGTATCGATAAGATTGTGACTTATACAGGTTAAACGTGCATGCAGTGTCTTGTTTTTATCACCCAAACATTCTTCTAGTAATGCACTAAACTCGTTTTCAACTTCAATGAGTACTTGTTCAACCAGTGACTCACGGGTTGGAAAGTAATTAAACACAGTTGCAACGGAAACGTTTGCCATTTCAGCGATATCAGCATGCCCTGCACGACCGATACCTCTTCTGGCAAAAACTTCTAATGAGTAATCAAGAAGTTGTTGTCTTCTCTTTTCAGGTGAAAGACGAGTACGGGTTTTTTTTGTAATCGTATCCATAATTAATAATCCCTAGCCTAAGAATAAAAACTGTTTATGCATCTGCTTTAATAAAGCTAGGTTACATAATAAACAACTGTTCGGCAAATATAACTAATCTAAAGTGTTTCGGATTATTGACACTATTGATTAAATAACCATTATTTCAAAGGAGTGGTACAATGCGATTCCTTTGAAATAAGTAGCCTGTGATGGCTAGTGCAGTCGCACAAGTGGAGAAGAAAATGAAACATACAATTGAAGTAATGATTTCTG
Source organism: Photobacterium sp. GB-72 (assembly GCF_003026095.1). Lineage (NCBI taxonomy): Bacteria > Pseudomonadati > Pseudomonadota > Gammaproteobacteria > Vibrionales > Vibrionaceae > Photobacterium > Photobacterium sp. GB-72. Next base: position 158,002 of record NZ_PYNV01000004.1, read on the forward strand.
AGCAGGAAGTTCAAGAACGTGTTAAAGAGCTAGGCAAGCAAATTACTGAGTGTTACAAAGATTCAAAAGATCTAGTGATGGTAGGTTTATTGCGTGGTTCTTTTGTGTTCATGGCAGATCTTGCACGTGCGATTGACTTGCCTCATGAAGTCGATTTTATGACTGCATCAAGCTACGGTAATACGATGGAAAGTAGTCGTGATGTGCGGATTTTGAAAGATCTTGATGATGACATCAAAGGCAAAGATGTACTGCTGGTAGAAGATATTATCGATACCGGTAATACATTACATAAAGTGTACGAGATCTTATCGCTGCGTGAACCTAACTCGATTCGTATCTGTACCTTACTTGATAAGCCAGAGCGTCGTGAAGTGGACGTGAAAGTTGATTGGCACGGTTTTGTTATTCCTGATGAATTCGTTGTGGGTGTCGGTATCGACTACGCACAAAAATACCGTCATTTACCTTTCATTGGTAAAGTGGTTCCGGAATAAAAAAAAAGCGACCTGATGGTCGCTTTTTTTATCATGATCGATTCTAAAGCTTAGTTAGTTTTTTCAGTAATATGATCATTGATAGACTGTTCTAACGGTGGCAGCAGTGAAGACATTGCCGATTGGTAGCCGACTTCAAGCGTTTCACGACTGGTTGAGGTAACACCAAGATCTTTAAGTACGCCATTGCTTGTACTATAGATCCAACCATGAATCTTCACTTCTTGTCCGCGTTCCCATGCTTGCTGCAAAATGGTTGAGTTACCCAAGTTATAGACTTGCGAGGCTACGTTAATTTCAGATAATTTATCATCCCACTCTTGGCGAGGAAGGGCACCTAAATCAGTACGGTGCTTTAAGTAAAGGTCGCGAATATGCAGTAGCCAGTTATTGATTAAACCTAGCTGTGGGTTTTCAATGGCAGCGGTAACGCCACCACAGCCATAGTGACCACAGATAATAATATGTTTTACCTTCAGTACATCAACAGCATACTGAACCACGGATAAACAGTTAAGATCGGTGTGGATCACTTGGTTGGCTACATTTCGGTGGACGAATAATTCACCAGAGACAAGTCCCGTTAAACGTTCTGCGGGAACACGACTGTCTGAACAACCGATCCAAAGGTATTGTGGATGTTGTCCTTTTGCCAGTTCGGTAAAGTAGTCAGGATCTTCATTTTTAATGTTCTCTGACCAAGATAGGTTGTTTGCGAAGAGCTGCTTAATATCTGCCATGATGATACCTTATATTGATATGTTCCTTACTATACACAAGCTTCGCTAATAGCAAATCGGATTAGTGATAGATAATTAATAATTCCTTTTAATTTTGTAACAGAAAGATTGCAATTTATGAACGCTTTAGAAATAAAAAATGTAAGAAAAACTTACAAAGGCGGTGTGGAAGCTTTAAAGAATATGAGCTTAACCGTTGATGAAGGGGATTTTTTTGCGTTATTAGGGCCTAATGGTGCGGGAAAATCGACCACTATTGGCATCATTAGCTCACTGGTGAATAAGACCTCGGGCTCGGTAAAAATCTTTGGTTATGATTTAGACTCTGAAAAAGTCGATGCGAAAAACCAGCTAGGGTTAGTGCCACAAGAATTTAATTTCAATCCTTTTGAAACGGTTGAGCAAATCGTGATTAACCAAGCAGGTTATTACGGTGTAGAGCGATCGCTTGCTAAAGAGCGTGCTAAGAAATATTTATCACAGCTTGATTTATGGGGTAAGCGCAGTGAGCGTGCGCGTAATTTATCCGGTGGGATGAAGCGTCGATTAATGATCGCTCGTGCATTAATGCATGAACCTAAGTTGCTGATTTTAGATGAGCCAACCGCGGGTGTCGATATTGAATTACGCCGATCTATGTGGACGTTTTTACGTAAAATAAACCAAGAAGGGGTGACGATTATTCTTACCACTCACTACTTGGAAGAAGCCGAAATGCTGTGTCGTAATATCGGTATTATTAATCATGGTGAATTGATTGAGCATACCTCAATGAAACACTTATTGGGAAAGCTTGAATTAGAAACGTTTATTTTAGATATCAACCCGCAACAGACGCCACCAAACCTGATTGGCTTCAATAGCCTATTGGTTGATAGTGCGACGTTGGAAATTGAACTGAAAAAAGGCGAAAGTTTAAATCCTGTATTTAGTCAATTAACAGAGCAAGGGATTGAGGTTAAATCGATGCGCAATAAGAGTAACCGTTTAGAGGAATTGTTTGTCACTTTGGTACACCAAGCACAGAATAATAAAGGGGTTGAGGTGTGAAGAAACAATATTGGATCGCTTTTAAAAGCTTAATTGCCAAAGAAATCCATCGATTTACACGTATTTGGGTGCAAACGTTAGTCCCACCTGCCATTACCATGACCTTGTATTTCATTATTTTTGGTAACTTAATTGGTAGCCGAATAGGTGATATGGAAGGGTTTAGTTATATGGCCTATATCGTTCCTGGTTTGATCATGATGTCAGTGATCACTAATTCTTATTCTAATGTAGCGTCATCTTTTTTTAGTGCTAAATTTCAGCACAACATTGAAGAGTTATTGGTTGCGCCAGTTCCTAACTACATCATTATTGCCGGTTATGTCGGTGGTGGTGTCCTACGTGGTTTAGCCGTAGGGACATTAGTTACGATTGTGTCATTGTTGTTTGTAAAGCTTCATATTGCACATATTGGTGTGATTGTAGCCACCGTGGTAATGACATCGATCGTGTTTTCATTAGGCGGTTTAATTAATGCGGTATTTGCCCGCACGTTTGATGATATCAGTATTATTCCAACGTTCGTGCTAACGCCGTTGACCTATCTTGGTGGGGTGTTTTACTCGATCAATCTACTGCCTGAATTTTGGCAAGGTGTATCGAAGATCAACCCAATCGTTTATATGGTGAATGCCTTCCGTTACGGCTTTCTTGGCGTCTCTGATGTGGGAATTGGTACATCGTTTGCTGTATTGAGTGTTTTTGTTATTGCGTTGTATAGCGTGGCATACTATCTAATATCACGCGGTATTGGATTACGTTCATAACGTGATATTTGAGATAAAAAAATACCGCTTAATGAGCGGTATTTTTTTATTAATCGTTATTACTAACGTTTATTCAGCGACATCTTCATCTGATGTTTGAGTCGGTCCCAAGTCAACAACTTGGTTATCAATCAGGCGGACTTTACCTAATTGAGATGACATCAAGATCACTGCTTGCTGAGTTCCTTCGGTGACAGGCAGTAAGGTGACTGCATCACGAATGAAACATTTATCAGGCTGTAAACCTGCCGCACGTAATTGATCATTGGCATCGATTACAAGCTCGTCATAGTCAGTGCGACCACCACGCATTTGGCTACTGACCCAACGCATAGTACGGGCAAGTACTGGCGCTCGTTGACGTTCATCAACGGTTAGTTTGCCATTGCGCGAGCTCATGGCTAAACCGTCCATTTCACGTACTGTAGGTACACCAACAATTTTGATATCAAGCTCAAGGTCGATAACCATTTGACGAATAAGCGCCAATTGTTGGAAGTCTTTTTCACCAAAGCAGGCTACATCTGGCTGAACAATATTAAAAAGTTTATTAACTATGGTTGCTACACCACGAAAATGACCAGGACGTAATTCGCCTTCTAAGATGCTAGATAGGACTGGCACTTCAACAAATGTTTGATTGTCTAAGCCGGCAGGGTACATAACCTCTGGCGTTGGTGTGAATACCACATCAACCATATTTTGTTGACTTAGTTTTGCAATATCTTGCTCTAACGTACGTGGGTACGTTTGTAGATCTTCTGCCTTATCAAACTGCATTGGATTAACAAAGATACTAGCAACAACAACATCGGCATGTTTACGTGCTTTACGCATTAGCGTTAAGTGGCCTTCATGCAAATTACCCATTGTTGGAACAAAAGCGATACGGCGACCCTCACGGCGCCAGGTACGAATTTGCTCTCTTAGTGGGGCAATCTCGGCGAATGTTTGCATCTTTTATTCCTTATTCAAAGGTATGTTGAGAGCCTGGAAATTCACCTGTCTCAACATCTTTAATATATTTAGTGACAGCCGCACGCATGTCGCCAGTTTCTGCGAGGAAGTTTTTCGAGAACTTCGGCATATAATTGGCAGAAATACCGAACATATCGTGCATAACTAGAATTTGACCATCGGTACTGTTACCTGCACCAATACCAATCACAGGGATCTCTACTGCTTTGGTAATGCGCTCAGCAAGGCTAGCTGGTACACATTCAAGAACAATGATCTGTGCGCCTGCATTTTTTAATAGGATAGCGTCTTTAACCATTTCATCGGCTTTGTCGAGATCACGGCCTTGTACTTTGTATCCACCAAAAATATTGACTGATTGTGGTGTTAAACCGAGGTGAGCACAAACAGGGACGGCACGTTCAGCTAGCATAGAAATGGTATCTGCTAACCATGCACCGCCTTCTAGTTTGACCATATTAGCGCCAGCACGCATTAGCTTTGCTGCATTTTCACAAGCTTGTTCTGGCGTTGCATAACTCATAAATGGCATATCAGCCATCAGTAATGCATTGGGGCTACCCGCACGAACACTACGCGTGTGGTAAGCGATTTCTTCTACAGTAACAGGAAGCGTATCTTCACGGCCTTGTAAAACCATGCCAAGAGAATCACCAACCAGTAATACTGGCATTTCCTGCTGCTCAAATAATTGAGCAAAACTTGCATCGTATGCAGTGACTGATGCGAACTTACGACCTTCTTGCTTCCATTTCATGAGATCGTTGATAGTAATTTTCTTCATAGCTTTTCCTCGCCCTGATAGATTTTTATTTTTGCCAGATAGCTAAGCCATTTAGGTCTACCTGATCCAATAGAGTGGATAAAGGGGTGTTGTCAGGTAGGGTTAACTTAGGGCTTATCTCAGCTAACGGGTAGAGTACAAATTCTCGTACTTTCATACCGTAATGTGGAACGGTTAAACGTTCGCAGTGGTGCATGAGATCACCGTATAACAGAATGTCGAGATCCAAGGTTCTTGGCCCCCAACGTTCATTTTTACGTACTCGACCATGTTCAAGTTCAATGGCTTGGGTTTGATCAAGTAATGCGAGCGGCGCTAAATCGGTATCGATTGCTACCACGGCATTGATATAATCGGGTTGGTTCTGCGGTCCCATCGGTGTACTGCTATATAGGGATGAGACAGCAATGACCGTCATATCGGGATGTGCGTGTAACGCATCAATGGCGCTATTAGCTTGGGCGATAGGATCGCCCAAGTTACTGCCTATTGCGATATAAGCTCGGATCATGATGATTTCGGCTGTGGCTTTTTACGGCGTTGCTGCGGACGGCGACGACGTGGGCGACGACTGCCACTTTCATTCAGGTTTAGCACCATTTTACCGCGTTGGTTGCGATCCACGTTTTGGAATTCACTCCACCATTGCGCTAACTCTTTAACATCATGACCTTCAAATAGGGCACGCATTTCTAAGAAGTCGTAAGCGGCACGGAATTTAGGATGTTCCATGGTTTTAAACGCACGCTTGCCACTGCGACGAGCAAAACGTAATTGCTGTTGCCAAATATCGCGAACTGTCGTGGTATGGCGGCGTGGGATCGCAATCGTACGAACTTGATCATCAAGAATATCGTTACTAGCCACCATAAAGGCGTCGTAGAACGATAAACCACTAGCAAAAGACACTTCTTCTGCTCGGATCATCATTGGATACCACAGCATTGCCGCATAGATAAAGGCAGGGTTTACGCGTTTATCTTCTGCAATACGCTTATCGGTAGATGCCAAGATGTGCTCAATCATCTTCTCTGTTTGGCTGCTGTTATCTTCAGTAAAGTGCTCGGCCAAAATAGGGAAAAGTTGTTGGAACAGGTTGTATTCGCGTAGCATACGGTAGGTTTCTAAACCTTGCCCTGATTGCAGCAGTTTGAGGCTTTCTTCGAACAAACGTGCCGATGGAATATCTAGCATGAGTGGCGCAAGATCTTTGATCGGTGCTGCCGTTGCAGGATCTATTTCCATGTCTAGTTTCACCGCGAAACGTACTGCGCGTAGCATACGTACAGGATCTTCACGGTAACGGGTTTCAGGATCACCCATTAAGCGAACAATACGATTGTTAAGATCGTGAACACCGTTGGCGTAATCGGTCACCGTAAAATCTTTCACACTGTAATACAGTGCGTTGATGGTGAAATCACGACGCTCTGCATCTTCTTCGATCGTGCCGTAGACGTTGTCACGAAGTAACATACCTTCTTGGCTACGCGACGAGATTTGCGGTTTTTGTTTGCTATCTTTTGGTGTCGTCGTTTGTACTGGCGCGTCGGAATGGTGTCCGCGGAATGTTGCCACTTCAATAATGTCACGACCAAATAGGATATGGGCAAGACGAAAACGACGACCAATTAAGCGACAGTTACGAAATAGCTTTTTAATGTCTTCTGGTGTTGCATTGGTTGCAATATCGAAGTCTTTAGGTTGTTTGTCTAGTAGTAAATCACGTACGCCGCCACCTACTAAGTAAGCGTCGTAACCGGCTTTGTTTAGACGATATAGTACTTTCAGCGCATTTTCGCTGATATCTTTACGTGAAATGCTGTGCTCTTGGCGTTGGTAAACTTGCAAAGTTTGTTCCTCTGGAACGCGAGTACTACTGTCGCGATTCAATACTTTACGGCAAAAGCTGGCTACTCGATTAAAGATAATACACCCCATTATGTGCATCTGGTTCAACAAACAGCCGTATATAATATATCACGGCAGACTATTTTAGAATGCTAGTGTGATAGCGGTGGTTTTTGGTAGCTTATCGAGCTGCCAATGTTCAACGCCCCACAATAAAATTTCTTCTACAGTTAGTTCAGCAAGTTCTGCTGGCGGCGCAAGGCCTAAAAATTGTAGCGCTGCAACTAAAGCCGGGCGAGGATTGTTTTTATCAATCGCTGGCGCATGGTTTTGTTTTGACAATTTATTGCCATTTTCCGTTACAGCGAGCGGTAAGTGTAAATAGCTTACAGGGGCATGACCAAGTTGTTGGTATAAGCCGATTTGACGTCCCGTAGGTTCAATTAAATCAGCACCACGAACAACTTCAGTGATCCCTTGTTCGATATCATCAAGCACAACCGCAAGATTATAAGCAAATAACCCGTCTCGACGTCGAATGATAAAATCCTCTCCCGCAACAGTCGTTGGTAGGGCGATTTTACCATGTAATTGATCATCGAAAAGAGTGATAGGTTTGTCCACTTTTAAACGAACAGCACTGTCTTTAGGCTGTTGATTGAGGTTACGACAGGTACCTGGGTAAAAACCGCCAGCTTCTTTGATTGCTTTACGACTACATTGACAATAATAAGCATCGCCTTGGGCTAACCATTGGTCGATTTGACTTTGGTATGCATCATGACGTTGGCTTTGATACATAATTCCACCGTCCCACGTAAAGCCATAAGCTTCAAGAGTACGAAGAATATCATCTGCAGCACCTGGCATTTCTCGTGGTGGGTCGAGATCTTCCATTCTGACAATCCAGCGCCCTTGGTGTGACTTGGCTTGCAAGTAGCTACCGAGTGCGGCTATCAATGATCCGAAATGAAGTGGCCCTGATGGTGATGGCGCAAAGCGTCCTATATATTGTGTCGTCTGTGTCATAAATTATGAACAATAAAGCAGCCTAGACCTGATTAGGTGACTAGGCTCGGCGTTAAAATATGTTGACCAGAGCTAGGGGATACTGCTGCAAGGCAACCCTCCAAACTGAATAAGACTCTTAATACAGAACCTTATTCAGTTTGGTGCGAGCTAATCTTAAGCTCAATTGAGCGTGATTAGAGCGCAAGCAATGTTCAACATGGATAAGTCGCGCTAATAATAGCGCCACACAAATTAAATCGCACGTTAGTGTAAACGAAAGAGGGAGCTTTCGCTCCCTCTAAAATTAGGCATTAACGCAGGTGACGTAATTAGCCTGCCATTTGCTTTTCTTTGATTTCTGCAAGTGTCTTACAATCAATGCAAAGTTCTGCTGTTGGACGAGCTTCTAAACGACGAATACCGATCTCGATACCACAAGAGTCACAGAAGCCGAAATCATCTTCTTCAATGCGCTTTAGCGTTTTTTCGATTTTTTTGATCAGTTTACGTTCACGGTCACGGTTACGTAATTCAAGGCTGAATTCTTCTTCCTGAGCTGCACGATCGACAGGATCTGGGAAGTTAGCGGCCTCGTCTTGCATATGGTTTACTGTACGATCAACTTCTTCACGAAGCTGATTACGCCATGCTGAAAGAATCTTATGGAAGTGATCGCGTTGAGCTTCACCCATATACTCTTCACCAGCTTTTTCCTGGTAAGGTTCAACCCCAGCAATAGCCAGGATGCCTAGTGATTTTTTAACGTTGCTCTCTGGCATATAGCATCTCCTAATGTACCTAATAACCGTCACTGGTTAATTTTGGGCGGTATCTATAGCAGAAAGGGTTGGCTGTGGCAATTAATGTCTTTCTTCAATTCTATACCAATGTGAAGAAACCATCATTTTTCAGTTTGAATGACGAAATTCTATACAATTAGTCAGCTTGATTTGCTCTTTATTGAGCTCTGCTTTGTAGCAAAGAACCTCAACACCAGCCTTCACTGCTTGCGTTAATAGCTGAGCGTATATTGGATCAATATGATCAGCTACTGATACGTTATCAATTCCCGAATGTAATACTGCAAATAAAAGCACCGCTCTGTTGCCTTGATCGACCATCTCCATTAACTCTCTAAGGTGTTTTTGGCCTCGAGTGGTTACGGCATCAGGAAAATAACCTTGTCTATCTTTCCCTAATAAGGTGACGCTTTTTACTTCAATATAGCAGGGTGGTCGACTTTCTGACTCAAGTAATAAATCAATGCGACTATTTTCAGTGCCATATTTAACTTCAGCTCGCAGTGATGTGTAACCTGTTAGTTCATCAATTACGTCATTTTTAATGGCTTCTTCCACTAATCGATTGGCTTGAGCTGTGTTTACACAAATCCAATCATTACTCAGTGTTTGAGTGAGCTCCCAACTATTGGGGTATTTACGTTTTGGATTATCAGAGGTGGAATACCAAACGGTACTGCCAGGCTCGGCACAACCGGTCATGGCACCTGTATTAGCGCAATGGATAGTGCGAATGTCATTATTATCAAGTTCAATATCGGCTAAAAAACGCTTATAACGTTTGATCAGTTTGGCCGCTTGTAAAGGTTGCGCAAATTTCATAGTTCTCTCAGTGGCTGATTATTGTTTTTCGTTGTAGGTTACCTTTTCGCTACAATGGCAATTAAAGGCATGGCATTAGCCGATAAATTCGATCATGACATAAGGTACTCAGCTTGTCACAACTCCCAATAGTAGACGTATTACCCAATTTATTATCAGCACTGACATCTTCATCTCAACTGATTTTAAAAGCGCCACCGGGGGCAGGTAAGTCGACATTTCTACCGCTTTCATTATTACAACAAAATATGTTTACCGGACGTATCGTAATGTTAGAGCCAAGACGATTAGCTGCAAGAAATATTGCGGGATATTTAGCTCGTCAGTTAGGTGAGAAAGTTGGGGAAACGGTCGGCTTACGTGTACGAGGTGAAACCAAAGTCAGTGCAAAGACCAAGCTTGAGATTGTCACCGAGGGGGTGATGACACGGATGCTGCAACAGGATCCTGAGCTGACTGGCATTGATTTACTGATCTTCGATGAATTTCATGAGCGTTCTATTCACGCCGATACCGCATTAGCGTTAGCACTCGAAGTACAGCAAGCGCTTCGCGATGATTTAAAGATTCTGGTGATGTCAGCAACCTTATCTCAGCAAGCATTGATAGCGCTATTGCCTGAGGCAAGTTATATCGAATCACAAGGACGCTGCTTCCCTGTTGAATATCGCTACGCTGGGCAAACTGAACCTAGAGATCTTATTGAAAAAATGGCACAAGCAATATGCCAATTACTCAACACTGAATCAGGATCTATGCTGGTATTTTTACCGGGTGTCGGCGAAATTAAACGGTTAGAGCAAGCGTTACAGGATCGTGTCGACAATAAAACTATGATTTGTCCGCTCTATGGTCAATTGAGTATTGAACAGCAGCAACAAGCGATCAGTACGCCAATCAATGGGCAACGTAAAGTGGTGTTGGCGACGAATATTGCTGAAACCAGTTTAACCATTGAAGGTATTCGATTAGTGGTTGATAGCGGGTTAGAGCGTATCGCACAGTGGGATCCAAAATCAGGTATTAGCCGCTTACAGCAAGTACGTATTGCACAATCATCTGCAGAGCAACGAGCAGGACGAGCTGGACGTTTATCGGCGGGTATTTGTCTGCGAATGTACAGTGAAGAGCAACTAAAGCGTCAACCAGCAACCCCGCAGCCTGAAATTTTACGTAGCGATTTAACCTCATTGGCAATGGAATTAGTGCAGTGGGGTTGTCACGATCCCGCTGAATTACAATGGCTTGATATTCCTCCCGCAATCGCATTGCAACAATCTCGTGAATTATTGGTACAACTCGGCGCCATAGATACGCGAGGTCAACAAACTGAGCGAGGAAAACTGATCCAAGGTTTAGGTGCCGACCCTCGTCATGCCGCGATTCTAGCCTTTGCCCTTGAACGCTACCGAGCGCAACAGGATGAGACAATATTGTCGACAGCAGCCATGCTTGTGGCGTTATTAGAAGATCCGCCGCGAGGGATGGACAATCCGGATCTCGGTTTTCAATTACATTTATTGGAAAGTCAAAAGCTTGTCAAATCGGGGCATTATTGCCAGCGGGCGAAACAAACCCGACAAAAACTTTATCAACACCTTGATGACAAACCTAAGAGCACGTCATTAATAGTGAATAACCTATGGTTAGGTGCATTGTTAGCAGCAGGTTTTCCTGATCGTATTGCGATGACACGTAACTATGATGGACGTTATCAGTTGGCAAACGGCCAAGGTGTGATACTCGATGTTGATCAAAATTTAGCATCTGAACATACCTTGGTGGTGGCGGATGTGGTGAAAACACGGCAAGGTGACAGTCGAGTATTTTCTGCTGTGTCTGCTGATTTAGCCCAATTACAACTGATGCACCCTCAGTTATTTACCAAGAAAGACTGGCTGGATTGGGATGATAAAAAAGGGCGCTTAAGTGCTGAGCATCGGATCTATTGTGGCAAACTCATCGTTAGTCGAGATATTGCTGCCGATCCTGATCCCGCGCTTACCAGTGAAGCGTTGGTTAATGCAATAAAACGCAAAGGGTTATCGGTATTAACGTGGACAGATAAAGCCTCTTCATTGCTGACACGTGCACGTTGTGCTGCTCGCTGGTTACCTGAACTTGAGCTTCCTGCATTAGATGAAACAGATTTACTTGAAGCGGCTGATCGTTGGTTACTGCCTTATATGAATGGGATCAAAACCATGAAAGGTGTCGCTAAGTTAGATGTAGTTAGCGCATTAGAAGCGTATTTAGGTTGGGATAAAAAGCAACAAGTCGATTTGCTACTGCCTACGCATTATCAAGTACCAACAGGGACGACGATAAAGATCCGATATCATGAGCAACAGCAACCCGTGCTTGCGGTGAAGTTACAAGAAATGTTTGGTGAAAAAGTGTCGCCTTGTATTGCTAATGGCAAAGTGGCATTGGTATTGGAATTATTGTCTCCCGCACAAAGGCCACTGCAAATTACCCAAGACTTAGCTGCTTTTTGGCAGGGCTCTTATAAGGAAGTACAAAAGGAAATGAAAGGTCGATACCCTAAACACCCATGGCCGGACGATCCTGCTAATCATGTACCTACACGTAAAACCAAAAAGTATATCTAGCAATAGACCTGTATATATAATCAGGTATAGTGTTCATTATTAGCCATAATCACGTTTTTAGGAGCAATGGTTGTTGCTCCTATTTTAAGATAGGAATGACCTTAGTTGATGCATTATGATTAAGTTGCCTCTTCATTTTCAGTCAAGAAAGCATGTTGCACCGCCCAAAGACAGTGGTGGAAAAAAGCCGACGACACCACGAAAGAAAACCCCAGTAAAACCTACAGCAAAAAAGCCCACTAAACGTACTCCTGCTGCGAGTGCAACTAAAAAGGCGCCGGCTAAAAGAACAGCCAAGAAAAAAACAAAAAAATCGGTTAAAACAGATCGTCCCTGGTTACGTAAACTGGGTTGGCTGAGCTTTAAAATCGGCTTAGTGGTTGTTGCCGCAATGCTGGTGATAGGGATTTACCTTGATACGATTGTACGTAATAAAATGGATGGTCAAATTTGGGATTTACCGTCTGTTGTTTATGGTCGAGTATTAACACTTCGCCCAGATCAACATATCAGTATTATGGATGTGCGCCGTGAATTGGATTTATTGAAATACCACAAAGTGCACACGCCAACCCGTATTGGGGAATACTCTGCTTCATCAACTCGCATTGAATTGATCCGACGTCCGTTTGATTTTCCTGAAGGAGCTGAGAAAAAACAGCATGTGTTACTGACGTTTTCGGGCACTACGTTAACAAGTATTAAAGATCTCATCACCAAGCGTTCGTTAGGCTATTTCAACATTGAACCTAAAATGTTAGGCATGTTGGGCCTTTCAGGCAATGAGCAGCGTATTTTTATGAAGCGCGATGAGTTTCCACCACTCTTAATTGATGCATTGCTCGCAACAGAAGATAGAGATTTCTATCAGCATGATGGTGTATCACCATTGGCGATCATTCGTGCCATGTTCGTGAACTTACGTGCAGGTCGAACGGTACAAGGAGGCAGTACCTTAACTCAGCAGCTCGCGAAGAACTTATTTCTAAGTCGTGAACGTAGCCTATGGCGTAAAGTTCGTGAGGCCTATATTGCGGTTATTATTGATTATCGCTATAGCAAAGATCGGATATTAGAAGCTTACCTTAACGAGATCTATCTTGGTCAAAATGGCGGTAAAGAAGTTCATGGTTTCCCATTAGCAGCAAGATTGTATTTTGGTCGTCCATTAGAAGAGCTCACATCAGCACAGTTAGCCATGCTGGTGGGCATGGTGAAAGGGCCTTCTCAGTTTAACCCTTGGCGACATCCAGAGCGTACGCTAGAGCGTCGTGATTTAGTCCTTAGCTTATTGCTGAAAAATAACACCCTTACTGGAGCTGAATATGAAGCTGCGGCTTCAAGCCCATTAGGGGTACAAAAGACACCGAAGATCGCGAGTCGACAGCCTGCTTATTTCCAGCAGCTACAACGTGAATTAGAGCGTGATGTCGGTGATATTTACAAGTCAGGTAAAGGGCTACGTATCTTTAGTACCTTAGACCCATTATCACAGCAATCAGCAGAGCAAAGTGTTGCCGCAATGGTGCCAAAGCTGAATAAAAAAGCAGGGCTTAAAGTAGAAACAGCAATGGTGGTTGTTGATCGCCTAAGCGGAGAAGTACGTGCTATTGTCGGTGGTAGTCGCCCAGGTTATGCAGGCTTTAACCGTGCGTTAGATGCGAGCCGTCAAATAGGTTCATTAGCCAAGCCTGCGGTGTATTTAACGGCATTGAGCGAGCCTAATAAGTTCAATCTAGCAACCAGCTTGGATGATAAGTCGATTGTATTACGTGGTAGCAAAGGTACTACATGGCGTCCACGAAATTACGATCGTAAATTTAGAGGGCAAGTACCACTTTATTATGCGTTAGCGAACTCATTGAATGTGCCTACCGTTAATCTGGGTTTAAAAGTTGGGCTGGGAAGTGTGATTAATACTATGAGCAAACTTGGTGTCGATCGCGATGAAATTCCTAAACTGCCATCAATTCTGCTAGGTTCATTTACCTTATCACCTTATGAGGTGGCACAAATGTTCCAGACCATCACAAGTGGTGGTCGCAGAGCAGATTTAACGGCATTGCGCGCGGTTGTTGATCAGAAAGGTAGGATTCTTTATCAAAACTACCCTAAAGCCTCTCAAGTGGTGCCAGAGCAGGCAGCATGGCTAACAACCTATGATATGAAGCGAGTCGTGAGTCAAGGTACCGCACGTTACTTACAGAGTAAATTTAGTGCCGCGAAATTGGCAGGTAAAACGGGGACCACGGATAAAAACCGTGATAGCTGGTTTGCAGGTGCTGATGGGCATGAAGTGGCGGTAGTATGGGTTGGACGTGATGACAATACGCCAGTGCGTTTAACGGGCTCTAGCGGTGCATTAAGAATTTATGCTGATTACTTAACCCGTCGTAAGCCAGCGCCATTAACGCTGCCATGGCCTAAGCAGATCACCACCATGAAGTATGATAAGCAAGCCAATGGCACATTAATACCAAACTGTAACGGAAGTGTCTCCTTGCCGGTTTGGGATAAAAATGGGCAATTAAAAGCGCAGTGTTCAAGCAATAAACCTGCCGCTTGGATCACTAATATGTTCACTGGTGGTTAACCGCGTGTATTCATCATTATAGGTAAAGCCTCGCTCATGTAGCGGGGCTTTTTTTGTCTCAAAGGGGGGATGTGATTAGAAAGAGGAGATTTTCTCAAGACGAAAAAAAACCTCATCAAAGATGAGGCTTCAAAAGATGGTGCCGACTACCGGAGTCGAACTGGTGACCTACTGATTACAAGTCAGTTGCTCTACCTACTGAGCTAAGTCGGCACGTTTTGTTCTTTTTGTCATAACGTCAATAACGTTACTTTTTAATATGGTGCCTCGAGGCGGAATCGAACCACCGACACGAGGATTTTCAATCCTCTGCTCTACCGACTGAGCTATCGAGGCAGAAGTAGTGATGGTTAAGTCTCTACTTTTGCATTCTTACGTGAGTAAGAAAATAAATGGTGCCGACTACCGGAGTCGAACTGGTGACCTACTGATTACAAGTCAGTTGCTCTACCTACTGAGCTAAGTCGGCACACTTTATTTTGGCTCCTCTTGCTGGACTTGAACCAGCGACATACGGATTAACAGTCCGCCGTTCTACCAACTGAACTAAAGAGGAATTGTCTCTTTTATCTGACTTGACGTATCAAGCGAGATTAATATGGTGCCTCGAGGCGGAATCGAACCACCGACACGAGGATTTTCAATCCTCTGCTCTACCGACTGAGCTATCGAGGCAAACACAGCAATTACATTGCTATTTTTGCATTTCTTACGTGAGTAAGAGAATAAATGGTGCCGACTACCGGAGTCGAACTGGTGACCTACTGATTACAAGTCAGTTGCTCTACCTACTGAGCTAAGTCGGCACACTATATTCTTTTAATTTCCCCGCTCTGTTGAGCCAAGAAATAAATAGTGGCTCCTCCTGCTGGACTTGAACCAGCGACATACGGATTAACAGTCCGCCGTTCTACCGACTGAACTAAGGAGGAACAGATTGTGGTTGCTTTGCACCATACTTCGAAAGGGAAGTAATGGTGCCTCGAGGCGGAATCGAACCACCGACACGAGGATTTTCAATCCTCTGCTCTACCGACTGAGCTATCGAGGCAACGGAGCGCTATTAAAAGGGTTTTCAGCCTTTTCGTCAACACTTTTTTTCATAAAAAAAGATAAACAGTGTCGTTTGTTGGCTTTTTGTTCGTTGTGGTGTGATTTTGATATTCATTATTGAGATTTCATCAAGTTAAGCAAATTAAGAGATGAAATCTCAATTATAAATTTTATTTTTCTGGCGGCGTGTAACCGTCGATAATCACATCTTGACCTTCAAACAAAAACTTCACCATTTCAGTTTCTAATAACTGGCGATGTTCAGGGTTCATCATGTTGAGCTTTTTTTCGTTGATCAACATGGTTTGCTTACCTTGCCATTCAGCCCATGCTTGCTTAGAAATATTATCAAAAATACGTTGGCCTAGTTCACCTGGGTAAAGTTGAAAGTCTAAACCTTCAGCGTCTTGTTGTAGTCGAGTACAAAAAACAGTACGACTCATGAAATATTCCTTACTGTAACTCGCTGATATACAGGCTCAGCGAAAATGAGTGATTAGTTGATAGTTATACCAGAGTCAGTGACTGGCATCTAGCATCACTGAGCGGAAATAAAAGCGGTAAAAACCGTCTTATTTTTGATGGTTTAACGAGTATGCCAAACTGTCCAAAATTTTCTGTACTGGTGCTGCTAATCCGATTTTTGGTGGATTATTAAGATCATACCATTGACCTGAAGCTTCATTGATTTCTGTAGGTTGTGATTTAAGTTCGTATAAAATCGGCACGATATCAAGATGATAATGGCTAAACGTATGACGAAAAGCAGTTAATTGACTTTGCTGTTCGATAAGTGACAGTTGTTGACCTAATTGTTTGTCTAATAGCGACGTTAAATCAGCATTGTCATGTTGAGGGAAGCACCAAAGACCACCCCAAATACCGACCTGTGGGCGTTGTTCTAACCAAACTTTATCGTCGCACTGTAAAATAGCGAACCATGTTTGTTTTTCAGGCAAGGTTTTTTTGGGTTTTTTACCCGGAAAATCGGTTTGTCGTAATTCTTTGAGTGCAATGCATTGTGTGCTTACGGGACATAATTCACATTTAGGTTTACTACGGGTACAAATCATTGCTCCCATATCCATCATGGCTTGGTTATAGCGTTCGACTCCCATCTCGGGCGTATTTGTTTCTGCTATTTGCCACAACGTGTTTTCAACGGTTTTCTTACCAGGCCAGCCTTCAATCGCGTAACAACGGGCAAGCGTACGTTTCACATTGCCATCTAAGATAGGGTGATGTTGAGCGAGTGAGAGTGACAGAACAGCACCAGCCGTTGAACGACCAATACCCGGTAATGCTTGGACTTGATCGATATCTGTTGGGAAAATGCCGTTATGTTCACTAACAATTAACTGAGCTGCTTTATGGAGGTTACGTGCGCGAGCGTAATAGCCGAGCCCTGTCCATAAGTGTAAGACTTCATCTTGCTCGGCAGCCGCTAAGTCTTGCACGGTAGGGAAGCGCTCCATAAAACGTTCAAAGTAAGGGATCACGGTTGCTACTTGGGTTTGTTGTAGCATGATCTCTGAAAGCCATACTTTATATGGGTTTTTTTTTTGTTGCCAAGGTAGAGTTTTGCGGCCGAATTTGTCATACCACGCTAAAATGGCATCGGAAAATGTCGTACTCAATGTTGTGCTCACTTTACAGTTTATAGCTACTTATCTTTTATACTGCGCAAAAGGATATGGCATTTGCCAATGAAGAATAGCTATCGAGTTATTTTTGCTACACAGTGAAAATTGGTGTCCGCTAGTGCAATCACTTATACTGCAAACAGAAGTGCAACGTTATTTATTGTCTATTATGGGCAAGATTGCACCATAAACTGGCCATTGTCGCAATTGATAGACTTGAATTGAGTCGATAACTTTGGATAATGCCGATCCGTTTCTTTTTTGTTTGGATAGTTATTAGCATGAGCGAAGTTTCAAAGAAGTCAGGTGAAGTGACCCTGACCGAATTTACCGAAGATGGCAAACTGGTTCGTAAGATCCGTAGCTTTGTCCGTCGTGAAGGCCGTTTAACTAAGGGCCAAGAACATGCGATGGAAAACAATTGGCCAACTATGGGTATTGATTTCGCCAAGCAAATGCTGGACTGGAAAGAAGTATATAATCGTGAAGCGCCAGTCGTGTTGGAAATTGGTTTTGGTATGGGGGCATCATTAGTTGAAATGGCTAAAAATGCCCCTGAGAAAAACTTTATTGGGATCGAAGTACATAGCCCAGGTGTGGGTGCGTGTCTAATGGGTGCGGAAGATGCGGATTTAACTAACCTTCGTGTAATGTGTCACGATGGCGTTGAAGTGTTTGAATACATGATCCCTGATGGTAGTTTAGATACCGTACAGCTATTCTTCCCAGACCCATGGCATAAAGCACGTCACCATAAGCGTCGTATCGTTCAGCCTGAATTTGCTGAAATGCTGCGTAAAAAGCTTAAAATTGGCGGTATTTTCCACATGGCAACTGACTGGGAAAACTACGCTGAGCATATGGTTGAAGTGATGGATGCAGCGCCTGGTTACCGCAATACGGCAACAAACGGTGCTTATATTGATCGTCCAGAAGATCGCCCATTAACCAAATTCGAAGCTCGTGGTCACCGCTTAGGTCACGGGGTTTGGGATATGAAGTACGAGCGTACTGAATAATTTCTCTTTGGTATTATATGCTGAAGAAATAAGACATTATTGATTTAATGACGCTTGGTTAAATCAATGAAAAAGCCAACCTTGTGTTGGCTTTTTTTCCCCTTGGAGAAAGAGATATGAAGCCAACAGCTACACTGCTAAATGAAATATTAGATGAAGTGAGACCATTGATAGGTCAAGGAAAAGTGGCTGACTATATTCCGGCTTTAGCTAACGTACCTGCGAGTAAATTAGGTATAGCAGTGTGCTATAACGACGGAGAAATTATTCAGGCGGGTGATAGCCAAGAAGGTTTTTCTATTCAATCTATCTCTAAGGTGTTGTCGTTAACACTTGCAATGACCTTATATGAATCGGAAGAGTTGTGGTCTCGAGTTGGAAAAGAGCCATCAGGTCAAGCGTTTAACTCCATGATCCAGCTTGAGCTAGAAAAAGGCATCCCACGTAATCCGTTTATTAACCCAGGTGCGATTGTGGTGTCGGATTTACTGCATAGTCGTTTATGTGCACCGCAATACCGGATGTTGGAATTGGTACGAGAGCTTTCTTGTAATCCGAATATTGTCTACGACAAAGTCGTCGCTAGCTCTGAAATGCAACATAGCGATCGTAATGCTTCCATTGCTTATTTAATGCGTTCATTCGGTAACTTTGATAATGAAGTGATGCCAGTGCTCACTAATTATTTTAGTTATTGTGCGCTCAAGATGAGTTGTGTCGATCTCGCCAGAACATTTAGCTATTTAGCAAATAAAGGGCTTCCTTTAGGCGCGAAAAAAAGAATTATCAGCCAAACTCAAAGTAAGCATATAAATGCATTGCTTGCGACTTGTGGTTTGTATGATGGCGCAGGTGAATTTGCCTATCGTGTTGGTATGCCAGGAAAGTCTGGCGTAGGTGGTGGTATTGTTGCGATTGTACCGGGTGAGATGACGATTGCAGTATGGTCGCCAGAACTTGATCAATCCGGTAATTCTGTTGCAGGGACTGCAGCGTTAGAGAAGTTATCTGAGCGTATTGGACGTTCTATTTTTTAGTGAGCCCGTATACATAAACCGCGAGGCTCACATTAGGGGGAGAATCGTATGTTAATGAATAAGGGGTTTCACGAATTAAAAACATCGATATTAGGCGCAATAGTAGCGATGTTCAGTTTCTTTACGGTATCAGCTCATGCGGTTGAATGTGAGCCACTATGGCATAACTCACTGAGTTTAAATGAAGGACGGTTAACCTTAGTACAAGGTAAACAAGAATTTATTGTGGATGCTAAAGGGCGGATGTTTTTCGATGTACATAAGGTCGCACTGAATTCTAAACAAACACAATTATTATCGGACTATTACGAGCTTTTAGATAATGACTTGCCCTATTTGTTGTCGCATTCTCAGCGTATTGATAAGCAAGTGTGTGAATTTGTTTCGCTACGAATAGAACAAGAACAACGGTTGCAAGATGCGATTCCTGCATTAAAAAACTGGCGCAGCGTCACGTTAAATTAGTTAGTATGTAACAAGAGAAAAACGAGCACTGTGAATAACATAGTGCTCGTTTTTTTATTAGATATTATTCGTTATCATCGTCAACGAAGGCGGCTAGGAGATCATTTAAGAACAATTTACCGTGCTCGGTGATTTGCCAATGATCGCCCGTATCTTGGAGATAGTTTTGCGCTATCGCCCAATCAATTGTCGGTTCTATGGTTGTTAACGCTAAACCTGTTCTTGCGACAAAATCTTGCTTTGGACAGGATTCTAATAAACGAAAACGATTCATAAAGAACTCGAATGGACGTTCACCATCAGCAACCTTATTCTCTTGCGTTAAATACGGTTTATCCGCTTGTAAATATCCACGAGGGTGTTTGACTTTAACGGTACGGATGATTTGCCCATCAGCAAAACTGATTTTGCCATGTGCGCCACAACCAATGCCAAGGTAATCACCAAAACGCCAGTAGTTAAGGTTATGCTGACATTGTTTTCCCGGCTTGCTATAGCCTGATATTTCATATTGCTGATAACCGGCTTCTGTTAAAAGCTGATGACCTTGCTCAAAAATATCCCACAAGTCGTCATCATCAGGCAATGTCGGTGGTTTTGAGTAATACAGGGTATTGGGTTCAATTGTCAGCTGGTACCAAGACAAGTGCGGTGGATCGAGTGCGATCGCTTGTTTTAAATCACTGATCGCATCACTCACGCTTTGATCCGGTAAGCCATGCATAAGATCGACATTAAAGCTGTTTAATCCCGCTTTCTTTGCAAGGCCAGCTGCACGAATTGCTTCATCTGCGCCATGAATACGGCCAAGACGTTCGAGTTTTTCATTTTGAAAACTTTGAATACCAATAGAAATACGGTTTACACCAGCTTGGCGATAAGCTTCAAAACGACCCGCCTCTACTGTGCCAGGGTTGGCTTCCATAGTAATTTCAATATCATCACTAAATGGAATGCGTTGCTCAATGGCTTTTAATAAACGACCTATCTCACTTGGAGAGATCAAGCTAGGCGTCCCTCCACCAATAAAAATTGAGTGGAGAGGTCGTGCTCCATTGATTAACTGATAAGCGCTAAGATCGGTTTCTAAGTCGTCAATTAAGGCATCAATATAATCAAGCTCAGGAAGATCTGTCTTTAAGGCGTGAGAGTTAAAATCACAATAAGGACATTTTTGTACACACCAAGGGATGTGGACATATAAACTCAGTGGTGGAGGTACAAGCATTTAATCGGCCTTTAATGCGCTAAACAATTGCTGTAGTGCTTTACCACGGTGTGATAGTTGCTTTTTACGAGCAGGTGAAAGTTGAGCTGAAGCACATTGATCTTCAGGTACCCAAAATACCGGATCGTAACCAAAACCATTTTCGCCATGACGTTCAGTTAAGATGCTGCCTTCCCAAGAGCCATGGCAAACCAGTGGAGTAGGATCGTTTTCATGACGCATCATCACAAGCACACAATGGAAACGTGCAGTACGTTGCTCGGCAGGGACATCTTTCATTTCTGCAAGTAGTTTATCAATGTTGTCAGCATCTGATGCGTCTTCACCGGCAAAACGTGCAGAATAAATACCAGGAGCGCCGTTGAGGTGATCAACTTCTAAGCCAGAGTCATCGGCAATGGCTGGAAGGCCCGTTTCCTTTGCGGCATGGCGCGCTTTAATGATCGCATTTTCAATAAATGTGGTGCCCGTTTCAGCAACGGATGAAACGTTATAATCACTTTGCGCGACTACATCAAAACCAAAATCAGCCAGTAAATCGGCCATTTCTTTCACTTTGCCTTGGTTGCCTGTTGCTAGTACAAGTTTACTCATTTTGATGCCTTTTGAACGTCAAGCTATGTAATATTGGCGGCTATAATAACGGTTGTTATCGTAATAAAAAAGGCGCGAGTGCGCCTAGTGATTGTAGAAGAGATTGATGCTCAAGTGGTTACTTGTCAACGAAGAAGGTCTGCTTAAAGATCAGTGTTTCTTTTTTACCGTTAGAGTAAATAGTGATCGTAAAATTAAACGTTTCATCATTAGTGTGTTTAAATTCAGCAAGGTAATAAATTGATTTACCTTCTTTTATTTCTCTAAAATTTAACTTCTTTTGCTGCCCTAATACATTACGAGCAATACCGGTTAATTGTGCTTTAACCGCTGTTTTTTCTTGTTTACTGGTATCAAGAATTGCAATATTGACCAAGGCACTGTAACGGCTACGCTGAATTTTATAGTGGCTGGCAATCTCTGGGGTTAAAAATGTTGAGGCAAAACTAGAATAATGTACTTCTAAGTCGCCAAATTTTTTGAATTGTCCGGCATGGCTAGGTAGCGTGAAAACAAGCAGTAGCAGGCTGAGTAATATTTTCATGAACGATCCTTATCTTTCAGTGAGTCACTGAAGTATTTCCTTTCTGTCGCGATGTGTTGCTTGACTTGATGATTGTAGTTAAGAGTAAGGGGATAAAAAAAGCGAATATCGGTGATTGATATTCGCTTTATTGAACCAATCAAATTACATGATGGTGGCGATCTCTGAGGGAATAACTTTCGGGGCTTCAATCCGAATTTGTTTGTGCCGACCTTGTAAGCCTTTTTCTACATGAATTAACCCCTTAGCGACCTTAAATTGTTTTGCAAGGTACTTTACTAAATGGGCATTGGCTTTTCCGTCTACCGGTGGCGCGGTAATGGCAATTTTTACTTCGTTGCCATGCAAGCCAACGATCTGATCGCGGCTTGCTTTCGGTTGGATATAAAGTCGAATAATGAGATCGTCATCATCACGAAAGATGGTCTTTTCTGTCACAGCATGTACCACACGTTACCAACTAAAGACCCCATCGCGTAGTTAGCAAATTGTAGTGCAATAAAGATCACTAGAACACTCAGATCTAAACCGCCCATTGCAGGAAGAACACGGCGAACAGGTGCCATTAGTGGTTCTGTTAATTGGTGCATGACATATTCGATAGGGCTTCGACCTTGGCTAACCCAGCTTAAGATTGCACGGATCAATAGTACCCAGAACAATAAACTACCAGCTGCTTTTAATAATGCTAATAGCCCTAAGAACAGGAAGCTTGGTTCAAAGGAAAAACCACCACTGCTGATTGAAATAATGATGATAAATTTAGCGACACACAGTACATAAGCAAACAGTACCGTTGCCATATCTAGCGAACCAATTGATGGGATCACGCGGCGTAATGGCGCAACGATCGGTTGAGTCGCTTTAACAATAAATTGTGAGAAGGGATTATAAAAGTCTGCACGAGACCATTGTAACCAAACTCGTAATAATACGACCATGATGTAAAGATCAAAGCCGGTTTGAACTAGATAAACGAAAGGATTCATAGATAAACCTTAAAACAATTGTTCCATTTCTTTAGCTCGAGATACGGCTGCTTGCATCGCTTTAGCAACAATATCTGAGAATTGATGTTGATTAAATGTATTAATAGCTTCAGCTGTCGTGCCACCTTTTGAAGTGACTTGATCACGTAGTGTCGACAATGAAGTATCTGGATTCGCTTTTACTAATTCAGCGGCACCTAAAGCGGCTTGCTGAACCAGTAAGCGCGCAGTATCGGCATCAAACCCTTGGTTCATCGCTTCTTGCTGCATTGCTTCCATAAACAAAAAGAAGTAGGCGGGAGCACTGCCTGCTGCGGCAATAATACCATTGATACCTGATTCTTCTTGTACCCAACAAATTTCGCCTACGGCTTGTAATAGTTGAGTGGCAAATAATCGGTCGGTTTCTGTGAGTTGTGGGTTTGCATATAAGCCGCTCATCCCCTTACCAATTAAAGAGGGAGTATTTGGCATTACACGAACCAATTCAACTTGCTGGCCTAACATTTCACATAAGCGCTCGCAATTAATGCCAGCGGCAATAGAAATCACTAATTTTCCCGCAAAGTTAATGTCTTGCAGTGGTTTACACACTTCTTCCATAAGTTGTGGTTTAACCGCAAGAACAACAACATCAGCATCTTGAGCAGCATTTAGGTTATCGCTAGTGGTATGAATACCAAAGTCACGCGCTAAAGGTTCACGGCGAGCATCGCTAGGGGCGGTGGCCGTAATCTTTTTTGCATCGTAACCGCTAGCAACTAATCCTGCGATAATTGAGCGAGCCATATTACCTGCCCCAATAAAAGCAATTGAGCGTTGTTCCATGTAAAATCCTTATAAATAGGTACAAACTTAATGTTTTTTACCTTAATTGAGCTGTCGTTATCATGAACAGTACGAATATTAGTAATTATTCTTTGTTACCGTAATCACGAGCACCAAAAATCGCGGTGCCAATACGAACAATTGTACTACCTGCTGCAATTGCCGCTTCCATATCACCACTCATTCCCATTGATAATGTATCAACATTGGGATAAGTCAATTTCAACTGTTCTAGTGTATCAGCCAACGCTTTAAAAGTGGCAAATTGGCTGTCGTAATCTGTGGCCGGTTGTGGAATCGACATTAAACCGCGCAGTTCAATATTTGGCATTGCAGCTATTTCTGCGGCCAGTGCAGGCACTTCAGCCAAGGTTATTCCCGATTTTGTTGCCTCAGCGCTGCTATTAACTTGCAGTAAAACTTGCAGCGGTGCCATTGACGTTGGACGTTGATCGCTTAAACGTTTTGCTGTTTTTATACGATCAATAGAGTGCACCCAATCAAAATGCTCTGCGACAAGGCGAGTTTTATTCGATTGGATCGGCCCAATAAAATGCCATACAAGCAAGTTTTTCTCCGGATGGCTCGCAAAGTGATTAACCTTATCAACACCTTCCTGTACGTAGTTTTCGCCAAAGGCATACTGGCCTGCAGTAATGGCTTCTTCGATCGCTTCCACTGGCTTGGTTTTACTTACTGCCAATAGTTGCACGGAATCTGCAGCCCTGCCGCATTTTTCAGTTGCTAAGGTGATCTGGTTGATGACCTCAGCAATATTTTGTTTGATACTAGTCATAATTGATTCTTGGGGAAAATTTATGGATATCACCGAATTACTGGATTTTAGTGTAAAGCATAACGCATCGGATCTACATCTTTCTGCAGGTGTTCCACCGATAATTCGTGTTGATGGCGATGTTAGAAAGCTCAGTATGCCAGCACTTGATCACAGTGAAGTACACCGTTTAGTGTTTGACATTATGAACGATGCCCAGCGCCGTGAGTATGAAGAAAACTTAGAAGTCGATTTTTCATTTGAAATTCCCGACATCGGTCGCTTCAGGGTTAATGCTTTTCATCAGTCTCGTGGTTGTTCGGCGGTGTTTCGAACCATTCCTATTCATATTCCAACATTGGAATCGTTAAACGTTCCTGATGTTTTTTATGATATTGCCCAGCTTTCACGTGGCTTGGTATTAGTAACAGGTGCGACTGGCTCGGGTAAATCGACCACCATTGCTGCGTTAGTTGATTATATCAATACCAACTATAACCGTCATATTCTGACGATTGAAGATCCGATTGAATTTGTTCACAGCAGTAAACGTTGTTTGATCAATCAGCGAGAAGTGCACCGTGACACATTGGGCTTCCAAAACGCACTGCGTTCAGCACTGCGTGAAGATCCCGATGTGATTTTAGTGGGTGAGCTTCGTGATCAGGAAACCATCAGTTTAGCGTTAACAGCAGCTGAAACGGGGCACTTAGTTTTAGGTACCTTGCATACCAGTTCTGCGGCAAAGACGGTCGATCGTATCATTGATGTTTTCCCTGGTAGTGATAAATCTATGGTTCGCTCTATGTTATCGGAGTCGTTACGCGCAGTGATATCACAAAGCTTATTAAAGTGTGTGAGCGGTGGTCGTGTAGCCAGCCATGAAATTATGATGGCAACACCTGCGATTCGTAACTTGATCCGTGAAGATAAAGTCGCACAAATGTTTTCAATGATCCAAACCGGCTCATCGATGGGAATGCAAACCATGGAGCAAAGCGTGAAGATGCTGGTGGCAAAAGGCTTAGTTGAAGCTGAAGAAGGTCGTCGTATTGTTGATACCAGTCAGCGCGGTTTCTAATAACACCTCAGGTTTAACGAGGTAGGAAAAGAGATGAATTTAGATAGTATATTAGCGCAAATGGTTGAGCGTAAAGCGTCGGATTTATATATCACCGTCGGCTCAGCATGCTTACTGAAAGTTGATGGCAACTTACATCATCTTGGCGAATTACTTGATCGCGCAGCAGTGGATTCGTTGTTCCACGAAGCGATGGACGATGAGCAATATAAAGAATTTGTTGCGACCCGTGAGGCCAATTTTGCCATTGTCCGTAATGGTTGTCGTTTTCGATTAAGTGCATTTTGGCAACGTGAATTACCCGGTATTGTGGTCCGTCGAATCGAAACCAAGATACCGAATATTCATGATCTTAACCTACCGCTGGATATGGAAAGATTAGCACTGGCTAAACGTGGTTTAGTACTGGTGGTTGGGGCGACAGGCTCGGGTAAGTCGACATCAATGGCGGCAATGACGGGGTTTAGAAATCAAAATCGTAGTGGCCATATTTTAACGGTTGAAGATCCGATTGAGTTTATCCATGAACATAATAAATGCATCATAACTCAGCGTGAGGTTGGGCTTGATACTGCCAGTTATGAAGTGGCATTGAAAAACTCACTACGTCAAGCTCCAGATATGATCTTGATCGGCGAGATCCGAAGTCGTGAGACGATGGAATATGCGATGACGTTTGCCGAAACAGGGCACTTGTGTATGGCAACACTACACGCGAATAACGCCAACCAAGCACTTGAACGTATTCTTCATCTTGTACCAAAAGAGCGACGTGAGCAGTTTTTGTTTGATCTGTCGTTAAACCTGAAATGTATTTTAGCACAACAGTTGATCCCTGATGCCAATGGTGTCGGACGACATGGTGTTTATGAACTGCTGCTCAATACGCCACGTGTCGCTGATTTGATCCGTCGCGGTGAGTTACATGAAATTAAAGATGTGATGGCAAAATCAAATCAGGCTGGAATGGTGACATTTGATCAATCGTTATATGCATTATTTCGAGATGGGAAAATCACCGAGCAAGATGCACTGCACCACGCTGATTCACCGAATGATCTTCGCTTAATGATTAAAGTGGGTGATCCTAATAATAAAACGTCAAACAGTACCAGTACGCTATCTGGGGTGAAATTAGATCTTCAGTAATATGCTTGTGATGATCCTAACGCATTAGGATCATCATAAACTAGTTACTTATATTTAATGCTTTATTTGAGTTTTATTTTAACCTATTGAATTTTATTTAAAATCATTTAAATTATTTTAGTGATAATTGTCGGAACAGCTTTTGAGTTCAAGAGGTACAAAAGCTGTACAAGCTGTACAAACAAGAAACAGCAAGGCCTTGAAGGAGGATCTTAGTACAGGTTTTGATCGTGTTTAGCTTTATGATGATCAATAAGAAAAAAGCTGTACAAGGTTCGACAATTGTTAGATTTTAGATAATAAAAAAGACAAGTACCTCAACAGCACTTGTCTTTTTTGTTTCAGAAACTTGTAATATTAAGCGCTGTATTGACGTTCAAACCAGCTTTCTAAAATAACGACAGCAGATTGTGAGTCGATATTACCTTTACTTAATGAGCGATAACCACCACGCTCAAACAGTTCTGCTTTTGCTTCAACGGTACTTAAACGTTCATCGTGTAGTTCAACTTGGCAACCAAAACGACCATGTAAGCGATTAGCAAATTTTTTC
The DNA here is from genome assembly GCF_003026095.1 of Photobacterium sp. GB-72. Taxonomy (NCBI): domain Bacteria; kingdom Pseudomonadati; phylum Pseudomonadota; class Gammaproteobacteria; order Vibrionales; family Vibrionaceae; genus Photobacterium; species Photobacterium sp. GB-72. The sequence continues at coordinate 185,465 of NZ_PYNV01000004.1, forward strand.
GCCCGTGGTGTAATGCTTTCAAGCTCTTTACCTTCAAGGTCTAAAGGTAATCCTACAACGACTAAATCAGGTAGCCATTCTTTTAAAATCTTTTCAATATCATCCCAATTGGGGATGCCATCTTTGGCTTTTAAAGCGGCAAGGGGAGTAGCGGTTCCTGTCAGCTCTTGACCAATAGCAACACCAATACTTTTGGTGCCGTAATCAAAACCTAATACACTGCGAGATTGACTCATGCGTGACCTATGTCTAAAGAAAGGTTTGCTGGTGTAAAGCCAAGTTTTTCAATTGCTTTATGCCAACGTTCGTCGATAGGAGTGGAAAAAATAATGGTGTCATCTGCTTCAATGGTGAGCCAATTGTTATCAACCAGTTCTTGCTCTAATTGCCCCGCATCCCATCCGGCATAACCTAGCGCGACCAGAAATTGGTTTGGCGCTTGTGCAGTACCCAGCTCAGATAAAATATCCAGTGAGGTGGTCACGGCTAATTCGTTATTCACAGGTAAACTTGAGCTATATTCACCTTTCGTGGTGTGAAGTACAAAACCACGATCTTCAGAAACGGGTCCACCATTAAGTACCAGTGATTCTAAGCTAATAGGATCGGCAACAGGTAGCTTTCTCTCAACTTCTATTTGCTCCAACATATCAGCAATAGAAATATCGATAGGTTGGTTAATAATGATCCCCATTGCGCCTTCATTATTATGCTCACAAAGATAAATAACACTTTGCTTAAATTGAGGATCTTGCATAGTGGGCATCGCCACTAAAAAGTGGTTGGTCAAATTCATCTACAACACCAGAGTTTGATACAAATCAGCGAGCGTTCACTCGTTACTGATAGGTAAAAAAGCAGCGACATTGCCGCTGCATTCTTAATTTGAGTATGGTTGATGATTGTCAGTAAAGCGATATTACTTCGCGTTTACTCGACGTTCGATAGCATCCATTAATTTACCTGTAATTGAGATATCAAAAGCCGCTTCAATCTCGCGGATACAGGTTGGGCTAGTCACATTAATTTCCGTTAGCTTGTCACCAATCACATCAAGTCCAACAAAAATGAGGCCTTTTTCTTTTAGAACTGGCGCAACGGTTTCTGCGATCTTACGATCAGTTTCACTGATTGGACGCGCTTCACCACGTCCGCCAGCAGCTAAGTTACCGCGAGTTTCCCCTTTAGCAGGAATACGTGCTAGGCAGTAAGGCATAGGCTCGCCATCAACCACTAAGATACGCTTATCACCATTACTAATATCAGGAACAAAGGTTTGTGCCATGCAGTAGTTTTGGCCCATATTAGTTAGCGTTTCAATGATAACCGATACGTTAGGATCGCCTTTCATTACACGGAAAATTGACGAACCACCCATACCATCAAGTGGCTTTAAGATCACATCTCCGTGCTCTTGGTGGAAGGCTTTTAGTTTCTCGGCGCGACGAGTAACAATAGTGGTTGGTGTTAGCTCAGGGAACCATGCCGTAAACAGCTTTTCATTACAGTCACGTAGGCTTTGTGGCTTGTTTACAATCAGAGCGCCATTATCTTCGGCACGCTCAAGGATGTAAGTCGCGTAAATGTATTCAGTATCGAAAGGAGGATCTTTTCGCATTAGTACAGCATCAAGATCTGATAATTCAATTTCTTGCTCGCTGTGAAAATCAAACCAGTGATCAGGATCTTGTTGTACTGTGACGACACGCGTACGGGCAATCGCTTTACCTTGCTCTAAAGATAGATCATTCATTTCCATGTAATGAATTTCCCAGCCGCGACGCTGAGCTTCTAACATCATAGCAAAGCTAGAATCTTTCTTGATATTGATAGACTCGATAGGGTCCATCACGATACCCAGTTTGATCATTGTGTTCTCCTAATCTCTAATTTAGCCTAAATCACCGAAGCGTACTTGCAGTGCGGTGATGGCTGTCATTGCGGTGGTTTCGGTACGAAGTACGCGAGGCCCCAGCAAAATTTCATCAAATTTATATTGTTCTGTCATGCTGATTTCATCAGCAGATAAACCGCCTTCAGGGCCAATCAATAAACGAACATTAGTGACTGGTGTTGGAAGCGTGTTTATCGAATAATTAGCGCGAGGGTGTAAGTTGAGCTTTAGACCATCATATTCTTCAGCACACCATTGTTCCAGTTTCATCACTGGGCGAATAGTAGGGACAACATTACGACCACATTGCTCACAAGCTGCAATGGCGATTTTTTGCCACTGTTCGAGTTTTTTTTCAAAACGTTCAGCATTTAATTTAACGCCACATCGTTCTGAAATTAGCGGTGTAATGGTATTCACCCCTAACTCGACGGATTTTTGAATGGTGAATTCCATTTTATCACCACGTGAAATCACCTGACCTAAATGGATATCTAGTGGGGATTCAATACTGTGTTCAACCCGAGATTGGATCTCTACTTCAACGCTTTTTTTACTTGCGTTGGTGATCACGGCGGGAAACTCTGCATTACTGCCGTCAAACATTAATAGTTCTTGGCCTACTTGCATACGCATAACGCGACCAACATGGTTAGCAGCATCGTCACTGAGCATTACCTTGCCGTGGGAAGGTAAAGATTCTGGATGATAAATACGTGGAATTCTCATAATGCGGTCATCTATGCAATAAAAAAAGAGTAATGACGAATCTTAACATGGATGAGCAATTCGCCAATTATTCAGGCTTAAATAAAACATGTTATTTCTATCGCAACATGTTTGTTATGGTTAGAGAGAGCCATGAAAATGTTATGTATGCTCTCTCATACATAACAAGTTACGGTGCTGAAACGTTTTAGGCGCATCGACTCGCGAGGATTGGATTAACATTGCCTTGGATCTTTTCAATCTTAGCTGCACGTTCACATTCCCATTTAGATACAGGGTACTGTTTATCCCAACTATTCATTAATTGGCGTTGTTGACGACTCATTTTATATTTTGGGTATACGGCTTCAAAGTACATATAAGTACGAGCAATCACCCCGCGAGCACGCTCTGGCGGTTGAGCATCATGATCCTTTTTATCAATGATCATGTCGCAACTACCAAATGAACGATAATTTTTGCTGTTGGTTTTAGGCAGCATTACATAATTATAGTTTTGTCGTGCAGCATTAACGGCGCCAATGGCAGGGTATAAATTATAAAGGTCGGATTGCATTAAGCGGTATTCGTTATTGGCTTTTTCTGCACATTTACGGCCTTTAAAGGCTTTTCCTTTACTATCAACACAAACGGCAGCACCTTCACGCCATTCACTAAAAGCACGACCAAAGTTCTCGGCTGGAACGACATGCTCCGCTTCCCAGCGTTTAACGCGTTTTTTATACACTTCAGTAGAAAAACCGGAGGGTAATGTCACGTATTTTTTATTGTTGAAATCAGCACCACAGTAAATGGTTTTCATGTCTTGAGGAGAAATATAAATTTCCGTTTGCATGATTTTTTTTGCTTTGCTGAAAGAGGGATTAGTCGTGTTGCCAAGTTCGCTTGGCTTATAAGAGGTCGCAAATGCGGTAACAGGTAATAGTAGGGCAATAGCAAAACAGCTTGAGATACGTGTCATGAATGTAGTTCATTAATTATTTATCGTATCACTAGCTTACTGATATTTTTCTCTTTGAGAAGCGTGTCGCAATTATTTGTAACTGTGCTTTTTGATTATTTTCATACAGAATCGTACGCTACTGAGGCGAATACACCAAAACTTCACGGCATCGGCGACAATGGTAGTTGGCTTGTCCACGTAAGATACGGTTGTGCCGGCGAATGGTTAACGGATATTCGCTACAGCTACATTTATAGAGATAAGTGTCACCTGAGACTGAGCTGACATCAAAGCTATGTGTTGTTCTTGGTGCTACTTGAAACACTTCTCGCATGATCAATTGCCACTCTCTACCATGCGGTTTTACCCGGCCAAACAGTTTAAACACAATTAAATGTGCCACTTCGTGTGGAACAACTTCGTTTAGAAAAGCGTCTGCGTTTTCATTGAGTAAAACTGGGTTAAAACGGACTTCCCAGCTTTGTAAGCGTGCACTTCCCGCAATTTTCCCTCGTTGGGTAAAAGTCACCGTCGGCATTTTTAAACGTTTATTAAGGCGTTGATTGGCGGTTTTGATGGCGTGTTCGACACGTTTGATAACTTGTTGTTGCAGTGAATTCATTGTTACTCGTTCTTGGTTATTGAGATCGGCACTATACACCGAAGATAACGCGCTGGCGAGAGTAGGGAAGCAAGGTGTTTTTATTGCACATAGATAAACGGCAAGTAATAAAAAAGGACGCCTAAGCGTCCTTTTTTTTTGTGCACGATTAAGTGTATTACTTAATGTTTGCGAAATCGCGAAGTGCAGCTACTTTGTCTGTTTTTTCCCAAGGGAACTCTTCACGACCAAAGTGACCGTAAGCTGCAGTCTTCTTATAGATTGGTTGTAGAAGATCTAGCATTTCTTGTAGGCCATATGGGCGTAGGTCGAAGTGCTGGCGTACAGCTTCAATGATGATCTCATGTGCTACTTTTTCAGTACCAAATGTTTCCACCATGATAGATGTAGGATCGGCTATACCAATAGCGTAAGAAAGTTGGATTTCACAACGATCTGCCATGCCAGCTGCGACGATATTTTTTGCTACATAACGTGCTGCATATGCTGCAGAGCGGTCAACTTTTGATGGATCTTTACCAGAGAAAGCACCACCACCGTGACGTGCAGCACCGCCGTAGGTATCGACGATGATCTTACGACCAGTCAAACCACAGTCACCCATTGGGCCACCGATAACGAAACGACCGGTTGGGTTGATAAAGAATTTTGTCTCTTTATTTAACCATTCAGCAGGCAGTACTGGTTTGATGATTTCTTCCATTACTGCTTCACGTAGATCAGACGTTGAAATTGAATCACTGTGCTGAGTTGATAGAACAACCGCATCAATACCAACAATTTTACCTTGATCGTAAGCGAACGTTACCTGAGATTTTGCATCAGGACGTAACCAAGGAAGGGTGCCGTTCTTACGTACTTCAGCTTGACGCTGAACTAAGCGGTGAGAGTAAGTGATTGGCGCAGGCATGAAGACTTCAGTTTCATTGGTTGCGTAACCAAACATGATACCTTGGTCACCAGCACCTTGTTCTTTAGGATCGGTTTTATCAACACCTTGGTTGATATCAGGAGACTGTTTACCGATGGTGTTCATTACTGCACAAGAGTTTGCATCAAAGCCCATATCTGAATGGACATAACCGATTTCACGTACGGTTTCACGTGTTAGCTCTTCAATATCAACCCAAGCAGATGTGGTGATCTCACCACCAACCATTACCATGCCGGTTTTTACGTAAGTTTCACAAGCTACACGCGCTTTAGGATCTTGTTCAATAATTGCATCCAATACAGCATCTGAAATTTGATCTGCAATTTTATCTGGATGACCTTCTGATACCGACTCAGAAGTGAATAAATGTTTTGCCATCGGTAGTCTCACTTTCTTTTGAATTTAGTCGCACGGTAGCGTTTATAACGCTGTTATATAGCTATATGTACGTTTGTATGTATAGAGCTACTTCCGTCTAGACGTCTATAATACATCGAGAACAGATAAAATCAACAATATGAAAACTAGGGTTTCTTATTGTATAAAAAAATTGAATAGCTCTATTGTGGTGGTTGATAGACATAGTTTTCATCTAACGTACTGATAAATAATTATATTTATCTTAAATGTTTACACTGTGGCCTTTTTTAACTTAAAAATGTAATCACAAATTGACTATATAAAGTTTCTTTTATTAAAAATAACGATAAACAGACGTTGTATACCTGAGTACAAGCAATATTTAATCGGCTATAAAGTCCGCTTCGTATGCTGGTGGATTTAGTTATAGATTGCGGTATCTATAATATGACAAGAATTTATTATCTTTTTTCTAGCAGATTGATGAGATCAACGGTACCTGCTTGAGCGCGAGACACGTAATTTGCCATGATCAAAGAGTGGTTAGGCAATAAACCAAATCCCATACCATTTAAAATCATTGGACTCCAAACCGTTTCTTGGGTTGCTTCAAGCTCACGAATTATCTGATTAATCATGACCGTTGCTTTTTCTTCTTCTAACAGTGGTTCAAAATCATGTTTCATTGCTTTCATTAGCAGCAATATGGCCCAAGTAGAGCCTCGTGATTCGTAAAAAACATTATCAATTTTGAACCAGCTTGTTTTCGGCGAATTGAGTGAAACTTCCTTACCTTCTGTTTTGCTATCCATTATTAACTGTGGCTCACCCACAGATGAGCCAAGGTCTTGTGAAATAGTGCCTAAGCGTTTTTGTACTACTTCAAGCCAAGCCACTAAATTATCATCCCGTGAATAAAATTGTGCTGGATGGCGAGATGCCGAAAGGTGGTCACGGTATCGAGTAAGGGCGTCAATTGCATTTTGATATTCAGACTCGGCACTTGGAAAGTTCCAGCTATGGCTATTGATATTGAGCGCGGGTTGGGCTTCTTTTAAATCTGAATCGACATGGCTTTCATTTTGAGGACGGCTAAGATTATCTTTTAGTACCAGTGCCATATCTCGTACTTGCGTTAATACCCCCGTTTCCCATGCTGGCATGTTATCCATTAATAAGCTGGGTGGTAATTTATCGTTAGTAAGGAACCCACCTTGCTTATTAATCAGTAATTCTGAAATATGAATCAGCGTTGTGGTGGTCTCATACCCAGTCGTTAAAGTTTGTTGATTGAGCTTGGCTTGCTCTGCCGCATAACTGTCTGGATTAAATGTATCTGGTTCAAATGACCAATAAACAGACAAAAAGTAAAGTACGACGGTGAAAAATACTGCGCCAATAATGACTTTTACTTTCGACATAACCACCTCTTTGGAATTGCTTAATATGAACTTTTTTTCATTTATCTATTAGCTATATGTAAAAAAGTGAAGGTTTGTTAATGCCAATCCTAATCTTAAACGCCGTTTATTAATGCGTAGGAAAAGACGCTGAATGAACAAATAGTGACTTTTTAATACGTGATTTTTCGCTGTTTTAAGCCTATAAATCAGTGATATTTTAAGGTTAAAGTAGAGGATATACGCGAAAATATTGATGAGTGGTGAGACTATCTATTTGGTTCTATTAGAGATTAAGTCTGCTTGGTGAGAGATGTCACAATTATGGTGATTCTGTATCTAGCTTGGTATACACTAACGCAGCTTAGTATTTTTGTAGCACGGATATGACACTAAAAGTCGCAATAAATGGATTCGGTCGCATTGGTCGCAGTGTGCTTCGCGCATTGTATGAAAGCGACAAACATCATCAGATTAACGTCGTGGCTGTTAACGAATTAGCAGAGCTGGAAGCAATGGCTCATCTACTTCAATACGATTCTAGCCATGGGCGTTTCAAAAATCCTGTCAGTCATGATCAGGAGCATCTTCTTATTGCCCATAAAAATGGTCGCCAAGATCAAATTCGTATCCTCCACCAACCTGATCTAAAATTATTGCCTTGGCATGATCTTGATGTCGATATTGTTTTAGATTGTACCGGTAAGTTTGGTTCTCGTGATGACGGTTTAGCGCATATCGCATCAGGCGCTAAAAAAGTATTATTTTCCCATCCTGCTAGCAAAGATATTGATTGCACCGTTATCTATGGTGTTAATCATCAACAATTAACATCTCAGCACCGCATTGTTTCCAATGGTTCATGTACGACCAACTGTATTGTCCCCATTATTAAAATCTTAGATGATCAGTTTGGTATTGAATCAGGCACTATTACGACCATTCATTCCGCTATGAATGATCAACAAGTCATTGATGCTTATCATCCTGATTTACGCCGAACGCGCGCAGCAAGTCAGTCAATTATTCCTGTTGATACTAAGCTACACCTTGGAATTGGTCGTATATTTCCGAAGTTTTCCGACAAATTTGAAGCGATTTCTGTGAGAGTGCCCACAATAAATGTCACTGCTATGGATTTGAGTGTCACAGTTAAAACAAATGTGAAAGTTAATGACGTAAATCAATCATTAAAAAATACGTCTCGTTGTACATTAAGTGGTATTGTGGATTACACAGAAGCGCCTTTAGTGTCGATTGACTTTAATCACGATCCCCATAGTGCAATCGTTGATGGCAGCCAAACTAGGGTAAGCAACCAGCATTTAATTAAATTGTTGGTGTGGTGTGACAATGAATGGGGCTTTGCTAATCGTATGTTGGATACAGCGTTAGCAATGCATGCAACCGAAAATACGGATGCTGAAAAGTAAAATAGTAAGAATTACTGGGCTTGGCGTTGGAACATTAATGACGACAGGCTGTCAATTTTATGAACTTTTATTTTTAATAATGTTTGAGAGGACAAAACATGTCTGTAATCAAGATGACTGATCTGGATCTAGCTGGTAAGCGTGTATTTATTCGTGCTGACCTAAATGTGCCAGTAAAAGACGGTAAAGTAACTTCAGATGCACGTATCATTGCATCTCTACCTACAATTAAGCGTTGCCTAGAAGCAGGCGCTAAAGTAATGGTTACTTCTCACCTAGGTCGTCCAACGGAAGGCGAATACGCAGAAGAATTCTCTCTACAGCCTGTAGTTAACTACTTAAACGACGCACTAGATTGTGACGTTAAATTAGCAAAAGATTACCTAAATGGTCTTGAGCTAAATGCAGGCGAGCTTGTTGTTCTTGAGAACGTACGTTTCAACAAGGGCGAGAAGAAAAACGAAGACGAACTATCTAAGCAATACGCTGCACTTTGTGACGTATTCGTGATGGATGCATTTGGTACCGCTCACCGTGCACAAGCATCAACTTACGGTGTGGGTATGTTTGCACCAGTTGCATGTGCTGGCCCTTTACTAGCAGGCGAGCTAGAAGCATTAGGCAAAGCAATGGACAACCCAGCGCGTCCAATGGTTGCTATTGTTGGTGGTTCAAAAGTATCAACTAAGCTAACTGTACTTGAGTCACTATCTAAAATTGCTGACCAAATTGTTGTTGGTGGTGGTATTGCTAACACATTCATCGCGGCTGAAGGCAACGATGTAGGTAAGTCTCTATACGAAGCAGACCTAATCCCAACGGCTAAAGCGCTAATGGCAAGCACTGACATCCCAGTAGCAACGGATGTTGTATGTGCTAAAGAGTTCTCTGACACCGCTGAAGCAACAGTTAAATCAGCATCAGACATCGCAGCTGACGACATGGTTCTTGACCTAGGTCCTGATTCAGCACAAGCGCTTGCTGACATCATCATGAATGCGAAAACGATTCTTTGGAACGGCCCTGTAGGCGTATTCGAAATCGAGCAATTTGGTAAAGGTACCGAAGTTGTTGCGAATGCAATCGCAGAATCTGCAGGTTTCTCTGTAGCGGGTGGTGGTGACACACTAGCGGCTATCGATAAGTACGGCATCAAAGATAAAGTATCTTACATCTCAACAGGTGGCGGTGCGTTCCTTGAGTTCGTTGAAGGTAAGAAATTACCAGCAGTTGAAATGCTAGAGTCTCGCGCTAAAGCATAATTATTTTGGGCGTGGGAGCCGAATTTACGCTAAATATGAGTGTTGCTTCCACGTTTAAATGTTTGTGATAGCTATCAACTTTCAGTAGAATAGCAAGCAATCGCAAACGTTTGCACAAGAATTTTTCCACAGACAACAAAGTAAATAATAGGACTATTGTTATGTCTAAGATCTTTGATTTTGTAAAACCTGGTGTTATTTCTGGCGACGACGTTCAGAAAGTATTCGCAGTAGCTAAAGAAAACAACTTCGCACTTCCAGCTGTTAACTGTATCGGTACAGATTCTGTTAACGCTGTACTAGAAGCGGCAGCTAAAGTTAAGTCTCCAGTTATCGTTCAGTTCTCTAACGGCGGTGCTGCATTCTTTGGCGGTAAAGGTCTTAAACTAGAAGGTCAAGGTCCACAAATCCTTGGCGCTATCGCTGGTGCTAAATATGTTCACGCTGTTGCTGAGTCTTACGGTGTTCCTGTAATTCTTCACACTGACCACGCTGCTAAGAAACTGCTTCCTTGGATCGACGGTCTACTAGACGCGGGTGAAGAGTTCTTCGCTCAAACTGGTAAGCCTCTATTCTCTTCTCATATGATCGACCTTTCTGAAGAGTCGCTAGAAGAGAACATCGAAATCTCAGCTAAGTACCTTGCGCGTATGGCTAAGATGGACATGACACTAGAAATCGAACTAGGTTGTACTGGTGGTGAAGAAGACGGCGTTGATAACTCTCACATGGACGCATCTGAGCTTTACACTTCTCCAGAAGACGTTGCATACGCATACGAGAAACTAAGCGCTGTTAGCCCACGTTTCACTATCGCTGCTTCTTTCGGTAACGTACACGGTGTTTACCAAGCAGGTAACGTTGTATTAACTCCAACTATCCTACGTGATTCTCAAGCATACGTTTCAGAGAAGTTTGGTCTTCCAACTAACTCTCTAGATTTCGTATTCCACGGTGGTTCAGGTTCTTCTGAAGCTGAAATCCAAGAGTCTATCGGTTACGGTGTTATCAAAATGAACATCGATACAGATACACAGTGGGCTTGTTGGGATGGTATTCGTCGCTACGAAGCTGAAAACCACGATTACCTACAAGGTCAAATCGGTAACCCAACTGGTGAATCAGCGCCTAACAAGAAATACTACGATCCACGCGTATGGCTACGTGCAGGTCAAGTATCAATGGTTGAGCGTCTAGAAAAAGCTTTCGCTGATCTAAACGCAGTTGATGTTCTTTAATCGAACTTCAGCTATATAAAAAGTGAAAAGCCCGCTTTTGGCGGGCTTTTTTTTTGTATTTCATAATGGATTGTACTTAAATTGTTGTTTAGTGATATTTAAGTTAATTTATGTAAACATCATTTTTTTTAGTAGCTATTTACTAATAAAAACAGGAATAATTGGTATCAATATTCCGTAGTGTGTTTTTTCGCGATGAGATAGACAAACGGAAAGACAGTTCTAATGGCGTAACTCCTAGAATAATCACGCTATCTACGACTTACGCTATAGATTTATTTTAAGTAAACATAAGAGAGAGCACTTCAAATGACTGAGAGCGTTACAGACAAGGTTGTCGAAAAAATTTCTGATAACACATTAACTAATGGTGTGTTACACGCTGGAAACTGGCTGAGTAATAACCAGGATCTTTTGATCCAATACGCAGTAAATCTTGTATCAGCACTGCTAATCCTGTTTGTCGGCAATATGATCGTAAAAGCCGTTGCTGGCGCAGTTGCTAAAGTATTACGTAAAAAAGATATGGATAACGCGGTTGTTGAATTTATTCACGGCTTAGTTCGTTATCTACTATTTGTTATCGTATTAATTGCTGCACTAAGCCGTATTGGCGTTCAAACTGCTTCAGTGGTAGCAGTGATCGGTGCCGCGGGTCTTGCGGTTGGTCTTGCTCTTCAAGGCTCTCTATCGAACTTTGCTGCAGGTGTTCTGATTGTTGCTTTCCGTCCATTCAAATCTGGCGACTTCGTAGAAGTAGCCGGTGTGTCTGGTGCTGTAGAATCTATCCAGATTTTCTCTACTGAGCTACGTACGCCTGACAACAAAACAGTAGTCGTACCAAACTCATCTATCATTGGTAACCCAATTACAAACTATTCTCGTAATGCGACACGTCGTATTGATCTTGTCATTGGTGTTTCTTACAGCGCTGATCTTCAAAAAACCAAAGAAGTACTTAAGCGTGTTGTAACTGCTGATGAGCGTGTTCTTAAAGATCCAGAGCCAACAATTGGTGTTGTTGCACTTGCTGACTCTTCAGTGAACTTTGTGGTACGTCCATGGGTTAATACGCCTGATTACTGGGCGGTATACTTCGATCTTAACCAAGCAATTAAAGAAGAGCTTGATAAAGAAGGTATCGAAATCCCATTCCCACAAATGGATGTTCACCTAAATAAAGTTGATGCTTAATTTATTTAAAGCATAACGAATAGAAATGGAGCCTAATTGGCTCCATTTTTTTTATCTACAGAAAATAGAAATAGTCATTAATTAATCATAAAGGAACGATGTTCAAAATAAATAATCTAATAAGGGATAGATTTCATTTTTTTGGGGTCAAAGTTGATAGATTATTTATCTTATGACTACGATAAATAAAAATAACTCTTTGTTAGCGAGGATTGATAATGAAAAAACACCTATTAGCTATATTATTAAGTACCAGTGCACTTATCTCTACAGGCGCTGTTGCCGCTGATCTATCATTTCCTCATTTAGAAACAACAGGGCGCGGTGAAGTCGTGGTGAAGCCTGATATGGCAGTATTCTCTGTGGATGTGGTTGCGACACAACCAACAGCTTCAGGTGCAAAGCAAGCTGCAGATCAGGCTGTGACTAAGTTTATTGAGCGTTTAACCAAAGCGGGTGTTGAACGTAAAAATATTAATAGTGCCAATATTTCTCTTTCTGCACAGTACCGTTATCCGAAAGATCAGGCACCAGAGTTCACAGGCTTTAAAGCAACCCGTAATGTGGTTGTAACGGTATACAAATTAGAGAATCTTAATACTTACCTTGATGGTGCATTAGGTGATGGTATTAATCAGATCAACAACATTACGTTGAAAGTAAAAGATCAGAAGAAATACCAAGAAGAAGCACGCCAAGCTGCGATTACCAATGCCAAAGAAGTGGCTGCATCTTTAGCGAAAGGCTTTGGTGATAAAGTTGAAGGTGTATGGCAGATTGATTACAACACGGCTTCTCGTCCAATGCCGTATCGAATGGCTAATTATGTCGGTAGTGCGATGCAAGACTCCGCAGCGGTTAACCAAAGCTACAGTGAGAATAACATTGTTATCTCTGATAGTGTGAACGTGATTTTCAAGTTAGCCAAATAATCGTAATTGCTGTTAGTTGATGGAATAAAAAAGGAGAGCTGATGCTCTCCTTTTTACTATTTATTCACGCTGTAATTAGTGAAGAATACGCGCACGAATAGTACCTTCGATTGTTTTCAGTTTTGCTAGTGCTTCTTTTGAACGTTCAGTTTCAACATCAATGACGACATAACCAATTTCAGCGCCTGTTTGTAAGAACTGAGCAGCGATATTGATACCTTCTGAAGCAAAAATTGTTGTGATTTGGTTTAAAATACCTGGGCGGTTTTCGTGAATATGGAGTAGACGAGAACAACCACGGTGCTCAGGGAGTGATACCTCAGGGAAGCCAACAGCAGATAACGTTGAACCATTATCTGAGTATTTCACTAGTTTACCTGCCACTTCAATACCAATGTTTTCTTGTGCTTCTTGGGTTGAGCCTCCGATGTGAGGCGTCAAAATAACGTTATCAAATTGCAGTAGAGGGGATTCAAATGGGTCGTTATTGGTTTTCGGTTCAACAGGGAATACATCGATAGCTGCGCCTGCAATATGTTTGCTTTCTAACGCACTACAAAGCGCATCAATATCCACGACGGTACCGCGTGCAGCGTTAATAAAGATAGAACCTGGCTTCATGCGTGCAAATTCTTCTGCACCCATAATGTTTTGTGTCTCTGGTGTTTCTGGTACGTGCAGTGAAATCACATCGGATTTATTTAAAAGCTCACTTAACGATGCGACTTGTGTTGCATTACCTAAGGTTAATTTACTTTCAATATCGTAAAAACAAACGCGCATTCCGAGGTTTTCAGCCAAGATACCAAGTTGAGTACCAATATGACCGTAGCCGATAATACCTAGGGTTTTACCACGCGCTTCAAATGAGTTGTCTGCAGATTTTATCCATTCGCCACGATGCGCTTTAGCGTTCTTTTCTGGAATGCCACGTAAAAGAAGAAGAAGTTCACCTAAAACAAGCTCAGCAACACTACGGGTATTTGAAAATGGTGCGTTGAAAACGGGGATACCGCGACGCATAGCTTCATCTAAATCAACTTGGTTAGTACCAATACAGAAACAACCAACAGCGGTAAGTTTTTTCGCTGCAGCAAAAACTTCAGGTGTTAATTGTGTTCGAGAGCGAATACCAATGAAGTGGGCATCTTTTACCGCTTCTAGTAGCTCTTCACCAGCAAGTGATCCTTTGTGGTACTCAATGTTGGTGTAACCTGCTTGTTTTAGCACTTCTAGAGATGAAGGGTGTAGTCCTTCTAATAATAGAATTTTAATTTTATCTTTATTGAGTGAAACTTTGGCCATGGTTCTCATCCTTAAAAACGCAGCTAACTGAATGTAAAACAAAGAAATGTCAGGTGGTGAAATGTCTTCTTTACAGCCACAGTAGCGAAATGGTTAAACGTTTGCTAATAGCTTATTAATAAAGTATCAAAAAATAGCCACTATGGGTAAGAATATTACAAAAAAGATAATAAAAAACGGCATAAGCTAGAATTAGAATCAATAAGCTATGCCGTTTTGAAAGGAAATAACATTTATAATGGGATCAATAGCGTTTGATCATTTCGAATAAAACGCGATCATTGTATGTTATTTCTCGAATTTTTTTACACCGTCAGGTGAGCCAACCAATAATACATCTGCGCCACGGTGAGCAAATAGACCAACAGTTACAACACCGGGTAGGGCGTTGATCTTATCTTCCATTGCTTTAGGATCGGTGATCTTCATGTTATAGACATCAAGGATCATATTACCGTTATCAGTCACAACGCCTTCACGGTAAGCTGGATCGCCACCAAGTTTTACTAACTCACGGCCAATGAAAGAGCGCCCCATAGGGATCACTTCAACTGGAAGCGGGAATTGACCCAATACGTCAACTTGCTTGGTATCATCAACGATACAGATAAATTTTTTCGCAATTGCAGCCACGATTTTTTCACGAGTAAGCGCTGCACCGCCGCCTTTAATCATGTCGTAGTCTGCGTTAATTTCATCAGCACCATCGACATAAATATCAAGTGAAGCAACTTCATTTGCATCAAATACAGTAATGCCTAGTTGTTCAAGACGTTCAGTTGAAGCGACTGAACTTGAAACAGCACCTTTAATTTCTTCTTTGCGAGTTGCTAAGGCATCGATGAAGTGATTAACCGTAGAGCCAGTACCTACACCTACAATTGTTCCTTTCTGTACGTATTCAAGTGCTGCCCAACCTGCTGCTTTTTTCATTTCATCTTGTGTCATGCCATTCTCCTCGTTATGACTAATACGCCGAGTAAGCGTTGATGCTAATTATAACGAATTGGAAATCGTTCGTCAGTGCGATTATGAACAATCACAATGCAAAATAAGAAATAAAAACATAAGGTTATTTATAACAATTAGTTAGATTATCCATTTTCATTGAAACTAAAGTAAACGATTGCTTCAATAGGGGGATTTGATGCTCGCATTTGTATTGTTACCAACAATAGATCTTTGACGGGGTAATGATTTTAGGTAACGGCACATCCCATTGTTCACTTGGTAATTGTTCTACATGTTGGCAATCATGGGCTAACCCTAGCGGGTAAGGGCCTTGTTTATGCTGATGCCACTGACTAAGAGTGCGATCATAGTAGCCCCCTCCCATACCTAAGCGTTGCCCGGAGTTATCAAAAGCCACCAATGGGGTGCAAATAATATCTAATTCATTCACAGGTTTGACTGCTCGCACATCGAGAACGGGCTCTGAAATTTGATAGCGATTTTTACGCATAGGGGTGTTCGAGGTGTAGTGAAGAAATAACAAGTGTCCTTTGCTAAAAGGATGCAACACTGGTAGATAAACAGATTTTCCGTTTTGCCATAACCAGTCGATAATGGGGTGAGTGCTGATTTCACCGTCATTGGTCAAATAAAGCGCAATATGTTGACTCGCCAGAAATTGTTGGCATTGCTTAATTTGTTTAAGTAATTGTAGGCTAGCGTGCCTTTGTTGTTCTGGAAGAAGTTGTTGTCGCTGTATGCGGATCTGTTGTCTGATTTTTTGTCGTGGGGTTACAAGCTGTGGTGTCATTTGGCTCAATCCTTGAGTTGGGATTTTGCTAAATTGTATGAATATGTTAATGAAATGGGAAGTAAAACAGAGGAGTTCCCCAAGGTGCCGTTGCGAAATAATGCCCTTGAACCAGACGTTCAAGGTGGATCGGCAACATTAACCGTAGGCTTCTCAGTCGAGCTGAGCATGCTCAATAGCTAATAAAAGCAGATCCTGGGTATTTGCTTATCGGCTCGGGGACGTTCATTCACTGACGCACACCCCAGGGTTAATTCATTATCAACGCTTTGAATAATTTTGCAATGCTTTATCTAATTTTTCTTCTAGTGCACTGATCTTATTGGATAAAACGCCAGCGCTTCCGTTATGTTCTAGTCGCTCTGCATGTAACTCGTTGCAGATGTTAAGCCCTGTAAAGAGTAACAGTTGCTCTACATTGGATACTTTAGTGCGCTCTGACATATCTTTCAAGCGTTGGTCAAAATCAGAAGCGGCAGCACGAAGTGCATCCTCTTGACCAGTTGGGCAATTAACTTTGATATTTCTGCCGAATACTTGAATTTCTACAGCCTGAGTACTCATAAATCTTCGGTTTGCTCCATGCCTAATGGGTATTCATTCCGCTTTTGCTTGTCGCCAAATCATAGGAAAAGCGGTTACAACATGCAAGCGGCTATACTTCACTTTGTGCTCAATAGCTTCTAACTAAACAGATATTAATCACACCAAATTGATGGGTGGTTAACTATTGAACGTTATGCTCGGCGTTATGATTTGCCGAACAGAGCTTAAGTGTTAGCATAACACAGGCGGTTACTGACCCATTGTTATTTCTGCTTTAGAAATTCAGTAAAAATGTAATTATTGGTGTTTGCTTGATTTGAATTATTTAAATCAAGTGGATATAGCAATGTGAAAGTAACAATAGAGCGCTTTGTTCGTTGTTTGATCTAAAAATAAAGGTAATAAACCATGAGTGAAATAACCCTACCTACATACCAAGCTGTTGAATCTGCCTTAAAAGAGCAAGGGCTTGCAGCGGCACCTGCTGAATTACATGGTTTATTAAGTGGCATGATTTGCGGTGGTTTAGCGATTGATGATGAAAGCTGGGTTGGACCTGTTAGTGATTATGCCAACGAAGGTGAGCCATTAACCGACGGCGCTAAAATAATGATCCGCTCTTTGTTTACGACAACAGCGAATGAGCTGTTTAGTGGTGGCTTTGAGTTTTCATTACTGATGCCAGATGATGATGAGCCATTAATGATGCGAGCAGATGCATTAACGGAATGGGTTACTAGCTTTATTTCTGGTTTAGGACTGATGGATCTCCAAAAGAACCAATTATCTGAAGCTGTCACTGAAGCTTTAGCTGATCTTCAAGAGATCGCTCAGTTAGGTATTGATGAAGATGACGATATAGAAGAACAAGCAGCCTTATTTGAACAAGTTGTTGAGCATGTTCGTATGTGTGTATTGAGTTGTCACTCTGAATTAGGTCAGCGTCCTGTTGCTGAAGATACAGAGGAAAAACCAACGTTACACTAAACGTTGTTTTGTGAAGGGATAAATAGTGAAGCACTATGATGTTGTAATTGCTGGTGGTGCAATGGCAGGAGCGAGTCTTGCTATCGCATTAGATGTATTGAGTCGTCACTCATTACGTGTTGCAGTGGTTGAAGCTGTGATGCCTGAGTTTGATACTCATCCGGGTTATGATGCAAGAAGTATCGCGTTATCGTATGGCACGACCCGTTTACTGGATAACATTGGTATGTGGTCAGCCTTGCGTGATGTTGCAACACCGATAAACGATATTCATGTTTCAGATCGTGGTCATGCAGGCATGGTCCGAATTTCATCACAAGAGCAGGCGGTTGATGCGCTAGGTTATGTGATTGAACTTGCAGATGCTGGTGAAGTTTTTCATCATAAACTGCAGCAGCTAGAAAATATTGATCTATATTGTCCTGCCAGTGTTAAGCAAATTGAGCGCAGCGTAGATAACGCAACTATTGAGCTTGATAACGGTGAACGCATACAGGCGTCATTGCTGGTGGCTGCTGATGGGGCTATTTCTCATTGCTGTCAGTTGGTGAAGCTTGGTCGCTCAGACTATGATTTTGAACAAACTGCTATTATTGCCAATATTACAACCTCTGAGCCTCATTATAATCAAGCATTTGAACGCTTTACAGAACATGGTCCGGTTGCCTTACTGCCAATGTCTCAAGGGCGAAGCTCTTTAGTATGGTGTGTACCACCAGAGCAACAACAAGTGATCATGGATTTATCTGACGCAGAATTTCTTGCCAAGTTGCAACACGCGTTTGGGTGGCGTTTAGGTGCGTTAGTCCAAACGGGTAAACGCTCATGCTATCCATTGTTACTTCGTCAATCAAACTCGCTTGTATCGCATCGTTTTGCCGTGATTGGTAATGCGGCACAAACATTACATCCTATCGCAGGACAAGGATTTAACCTCGGTATTCGAGATGTAGTGACACTTGCAGAAGAGATCGTTTCAGGTCGTCAACAGGGTAACGATATAGGTTTACCTGAGGTGTTAGGGCGTTATCGTGAACGCCGTATGCCTGATCGTCAAAATACCATTATGATGACAACAGGATTGGTAAACTTATTTGCTAATGATAATCCATTGCTGACAGCTGGACGAAATATCGGTTTGGTTACAATGAATCTTTCAAACACATTAAAAGCACCGCTATTGCGTCGTGCTATGGGACAGGTAGAACGATAGCTATGATGCAAAGTGTTGATGTCGCGATTATTGGCGGCGGAATGGTGGGCTTAACGTTAGCTGCAGCATTGGCTGAAACTGAACTTCGAGTTGCCGTTATTGAAGGACATTTACCTGATCCTCAATTGCAGTCATTACCTGATTTACGTGTATCGGCATTAAGCCGTGCCAGTGAACGTATTTTCCGTCGCTTAGGCGTATGGGGAGGGATTGCAAGTCGTCGTATGAGCCCATATTCGGAAATGACCGTATGGGAGCAAGATAGCTTTGCTCAAATCCATTTTGATGCGCAGCGATTAGCTCAGCCTGATCTGGGGCATATTGTTGAAAATCGAGTCATTCAGCTAGCCTTATTAGATCGTGTAAAGCAGCTTAGTAATGTGACCTTATTAGCGCCAGAGCGCTGTGAAAACATCGCGTTTGGTGAATCAGAAGCCTGGCTAACATTAGCTTCTGGTAAACATCTGACGGCGAAGTTGGTTGTTGGTGCTGATGGGGCAAACTCTTGGGTACGTCAGCAACTCGATATTCCATTAACCCATTGGGACTATGGTCATAGTGCCATTGTGGCCAATATTCGTAGCCAAGAGCCACACATGAAAGTGGCACGACAAATTTTTCGGCCACAAGGGCCGTTAGCCTTTTTACCGTTATCTGAACCTGATTTATGCTCTATTGTGTGGTCTGTACCGCCAGAAGAAGCTAAACAATTATGTGATATGTCGGATGAGTTGTTTAATCAGCATCTAACGACTGCATTTGATAATCGCTTAGGTTTATGTCGCGTAGAAGGTGAGCGTCAAGCATTTCCACTGCGTATGCGTTATGCGCGTGATTTCGTTCGTGAACGGGTCGCGTTAGTCGGTGATGCTGCACATACTATTCACCCCTTAGCTGGACAGGGAGTAAACCTTGGTTTGCTTGATGCAGCGGCTTTGGCACAAGAGCTAAAAGCATTATGGCTAGCAGATAAAGACATTGGTAAACAGGCGCATTTACGTCAATATGAACGTTGGCGTAAGGCTGAAGCGGCGAAGATGATCACTGCGATGCAAGGATTTAAAGATCTGTTTTCAGGTTCAAATCCAGCGAAAAAACTATTCCGTGACATCGGCATGTTAGTAGCAGATAAAGCACCAGGTGTGAAAGACGAGTTTATGCGTAAAGCGTTAGGTTTGAGTGGTGAATTACCAGAGCTTGCTCGCTACGAAAAATAACATGCGTGTTACTGAATGTTGAAAAAGTCACCTGATGGTGACTTTTTTGTTTTTCGTGACTAACAAAATGGATTTTTTCACCTACAGTAAATATCAGAGATAAATAATGTGCGTTAATTTATATAGATCTGACATGGTGACAGTAGTGTTTTAACGATTCCCGCTACTTTTATAAGGATGTGAAAATGAGTTACGTTCCTCTTGAATTACAATATACCCATAGCCATGAATGGATTCGTTCTGAAGGTGATGGGATTTATACTATTGGTATTACCGACCATGCTCAATCATTGCTTGGGGATATGGTTTATATTGAATTACCTGACATTGAATCGTCCACAGATGTGGGGGAAGAGTGTGCGATGGCTGAATCGGTAAAAGCGTCCTCAGATATTTATGCCCCCTTGTCTGGTGTTGTGATTGCTATTAACGATGAATTAGATTCGGCGCCAGAGCTCGTCAATAGTGATCCTTATGGTGACGGTTGGTTATTTCAGATTAGGGTGAATGATGATAACGAACTGAATGATTTATTAATGGCGGAAGACTACGCCACCATTATTGTTGAAGATGAAGAGCTGTAAGATCAAAAAAGCCCATTTTGATATGGGCTTTATCGTTAGCAATAGTGTTTAAGCTTCATAGGTTTCACGTAAGCGTCTTACTTCTAAATTCACCTCATTCACGGTATCGTAATGACGTTTCTTTGCTTTGATAGGAACCAGTAGTAAACCATTTTCAAAATGGTACCCACCGCGTCCGTCAATGTAGAGGCGACCACTAAATAAGCGACTGATATGTTTGGCGATTAATTTTGGTAAGTAGCGTTTAAACATCCGCATAATACTGCTAACTCCAACCTTCCTGGCTATTGACGGCGCTAAGTATAGCAGCTTGTGCATGACACTTCTGTGACATAATTAGCATATGCTGTTTCCTATATGTAACTATCTAACTTATTAATTAGAAAAGAAATAAAAATCCAGACAATTATTCTGATTTTAAGTTTTTTGGTATTGTCGAATAAAATAAACAGATTCTATTTTTTAAGGTAGTTCGCGTCATCTTCACGCCTGTTATCTTCTCTTCGCTACAATATCCGCGCATGGTACTTTCATCTTCATTATTTTTTAAAGCCGTTATATTGGGATTTTATTTTGTGAATTTATAAATCATCAATGTGTTTAGATAAGAAAAATTTTTATTGCTTGTTACGTATCTAGATCAAAGTAATGTTTTTGGCATACGCCAATAATTCACCATAGTTAGATGGATAAGGTGAACCATGGCTAGGCCTAAGATTGAACGTCGAATAGGATGTCGTCCTGCGTACAGTTGCTTTAAGCCCAATGGCGTACCGATGAAAGAACTCGTGTCATTACGTTTAGATAGCGATGAATTAGAAGCACTTCGGTTAGTTGATATGCAAGGTTTGCAACAGCTAGAAGCGGCAAAGCAACTCGGTGTCTCTCGTCAAACATTAGGCAATATAGTGGCATCGGGACGAAAAAAAGTGGCGCAAGCGTTAGTTCAAGGGTTGGCGTTAGAACTTGACGGTTATATGCCAACACCATGAACGCTTTTATTTTGATAAGTGATAAAAGCGATCATATTCGTTGTGAGCGCTCGGTTAAGTGAGTGAGGAAAAATTATGGCAATGGCGATTGCGTTAACACCCCGTGAGCAGGTTGCAGGGCACTTTGGTAAAGCGGCTGTTTTTGTTATTTACGATCAGCAAGGACAGCAAGTTGCTAGAATTGAAAATACAGGTAGTCGCGAACTAGGCTGTAAGCATAAAAAAATAATTCAGCGTCAACTGGTTGAGTATGGCGTGTCTGAAATTGTCTTAGGTAATATTGGTCAGCGTTCACTGGCTCGATTATTAAAGGCAGGCTTTCATGTTAGTCGAGTTGCACCACGCACAACATTGGCTGATGTGTTATCAGGTAGCGCAGTAAAAGAAGCGTTAACATCGGCAGAGCAAGGTCGTGATTGTAAGCGTGAAAAAGGCGCATGTGGCTGCGGTTGCGGCACTAAAAAGAAAGCGCCTGTTGCTAAAGTAGGGATGTCATCATTATCGCCTGTTAGCGGTTTAACAAAAATTGGCGGTTTTAAGTTGTGACCACATTTCTGTTAACACTAGGTATTTTTCTGCTTGTTATTTTTGCTATGGCGATAGGTTGGTTTTTAAAACAACGTACCATCAAAGGCAGTTGTGGTGGTTTAGCCAACGTGGGTGTTGATAAAGAATGTAACTGCGATGAACCTTGTGACGAACACAAGTTATACCAAATTCAAGAACCTCAATCGGGTAAGTAGTCGTAGAAAGCAGAGTATGCATGACTCTGCTTTTTTGTTATCCGTTATTATTGCTGGAGTTGTTTTACCTGTTCGATAACCGTACTGGCAACTCGTTGACGTAGCCACTCATTACGAGGGTGAGTGCCATTGCGATGTAGCCATAATAAACGAATATCAAAATCAGCAATATCGACAGGGGTTGGGCATTGGGTCAAATCATCATGAAACAGATCTAATTGTGCCATTAAGCGAGAAACCACACACAGTAAATCCCTTCCTTTGAGTAAATGGCGGATGGTCAAAAAGTTACGTGAACCTACCGCGACTTGACGTTGTAAGGCATGATTTTTTAGTTGCTCATCAACTTGGGTGGTGAGTTGTCCATCTGGTGAAACTAAGGCATGCGGATGCGCACTATATTGTTCTATGGTGATAGGGGCATTGAGTCCTGTTGCTTTGCTATCGAATAAACAAACATGATCTTCGGTATATAAATATTGGCTACTAATGTCTTTGCCCATATTTGTCATTGAGCCAATCACCAAGTCTAATCGTTGATCATTAAAAACGGTTTGATAGTTATGCCGATCAACATTAAAGAAGCTGAGATGACTATGTGGTGAGCAAGTATGAATGGCATCAAAAATGGCGGGGGCGAAAAGTAACTCTGCGTAGTCGGTTAGGCCTATTTTAAACGTTCCAGTGAACAGCTCTGGCTCAAATGTGCTCGGTTGTAATAACTCTCTAGTGATTAAGTTTAGAATTTTTTCGACAGTGACCGAGAGCTCTAACGCTTTTTGTGTTGGGATCATATTATGTCCTTGACGTTCAAATAAAGGATCGTCAAGGAGTTGCCTTAAACGCGACAAATTATGACTCATGGCAGATTGTCCAATCGCAAGTTTGTTTGCTGCCTTCGTAACACTTTGTGTTTCCAATAGAGCGGAAAAGGAGATCAGTAGGTTGAGATCAACCCCACGCCAGTTGATATCTTTTTTATGTGAAGGAGAAACAGACATAGTGTGGAATACCTAGTTAGGAATAACATTAATAAGCGAAATTGGCACAATAAAAGAGCGAGTATCAAAGAGTGCTAATTGCAAGAGTAAAATATGCAACAAATTGCAATTGATAAAAAACAGCTTGTGAGTTCGCCTTGTTTTATATCGATTATCTGTTTTTTTATCAAGCTGGTGCCTTTTTAATCTGTAGAGTAATACTCGGACTTATCAGATAAATAGGGATGATGATGGCTAGAACACGTACTAAGAAAAAACCAAAGGTTTGCCTTGTTCTACAAGGTGGTGGTGCATTAGGTGCTTATCATATTGGCGCGTATCAAGCACTGGAAGAAGCGGGATACACACCAGACTGGTTTGCTGGCATTTCCATCGGCGCGTTGAATAGTGTCATCTTGGCAGGCAATAAACCTGAAGATCGTTTAAATAAATTGACTGACTTTTGGGATCGTATATCAAGACCAGAAACTGATGTTGATTTATTACCAGCCATGGCACCGATGTTTAATACTTTTAGTGCATCTCAAGCATTAACAATGGGCCAACCTGGCTTTTTTGTACCTCGTATTATTAATCCATGGTTGTCATTGCCTGGTGAATCAGCAACCAGCTTTTATGATACTAGCCCGTTATTTTCCACTATCGATGACCTGTCTGATTTTTCTCTTATTAATCAACAGAAAGCCCGTTTAACTGTTGGCGCAACAAGTGTCACCAAGGGAGAGTTGGTATTTTTTGATAGTCATACACAGCCATTACAACCCGCTCATGCTATTGCGAGTGGATCTTTACCACCCGGTTTTCCAGCCACCAAAATTGGTGATGATCATTATTGGGATGGTGGGTGCGTTTCCAATTCACCGATCAATGGTATTTTAGATTTAGCTGAAAAAGATGAAGATTTACTCGTCTTTATGGTTGATTTATGGAATGCGAAAGGTGAATTACCACAAACCATGAGTGAAGTGTTATGGCGTGAAAAAGAGATCCAATACGCGAGTCGCTCTTGTGATCATATTGAAGCGCTTGTAGCAAAACGTAATCTTGATCATATTTTAGAACATTCAAAAGATGTTGTTGATAGTGAACAAGTGCCTGATGTGGTGTCACTAAAAATAGGCAGGCATATTGATATCGTGCATATTACGTTTGATCCACTGAAAGGCCATATTCCATTAAGTGATGCAGAGTTCTCACGTCGTTCTATTCGTTTACGCCGTGAAGCCGGCTATGAAGATATGACGAAAGCTATTAAAGAATCGCCATGGACGCAAAGAAGTAAAAAATTACCCACGCATTATCATCCACGCCAAGACCACGGTGGATGGGTAGAAGATGATGAGATAAGTAAAGCTAGTTAACGTGTTAGAATTAAATGAAAGCCCCTTAGTTTGGGGCTTTATTTTTAATGGATTAGTCTCGGCTGATATCACCAAACATAGGATCACATAAGATCACTAAATCATCGGTAGCTAACTCAAGCCCAGCCATACGATCACCACTACTAATGTTCACTTTAGTATGTTGCTCTATTTGATGATCGAAAATAATAGGTAGTGGGCGTTTCAAGCCTAATGGCGCAACCGTGCCAATGACTAAACCTGTGATTTTTTCAACATCAGACGCATCAGCACAGGTCATACGACGACAACCAAATAGCTCACGGACTTTCTTAGGATCAACAGCATTCGGGCCTGGTACACAGGCTAAAACATGAAACCCTGCCATATCTTTGAGCAAAATGGATTTGACCAGTTGCTTTGGGTCAACCCCACGTTCTTGAGCCGCTTCCTCTATAGTTTTTGCTGGCTTGCTGTGATGAAGAAGGCGAAAATCAACGCCTTCTTCTTCAAGAAAACGGGTAACAGCAGTATCGATAGAATTATACGTCATCATCTAAAGCGTAAGGTAATGGATGTTTTTCCCAGATAGCATCTGGTTGTAATGCAAATCGAAATTGTGCATCGTCATCGAGATCGTTTGGTAATACCACTAAAGCTAACGCTTGTTGATCATTAAATTGGTAGCCAGTGATAACCGTACCACCTTTACGCCAGTTTTCACCAACGCTACGTTCAAGTGCATCACCTGCCTGTGGGCATTGTGTGGATTCACCGCTCACGATGTACATTGCGCGTTTGTTAATACCACGGTATTTTGCACGAGCAACCGTTTCTTGGCCTGTGTAACACCCTTTTTTAAAGCTAATACCATTAACCGCCTGAAGGTTCATCGCTTGTGGAATAAATTCAAGTTCAGTTACTGCTTCAACACGGGGGAGGGCTGCTTTTATATCGTATAAGTTCCACAACGCAGCATCGGTTAGCGTTGCGTTAGCCGCAAAGTGTTGAGCAACCGTTTCAGCATGCTCAGGTGGTGTGATAACAAACCAACGTAAGTTATCTACTTTTACCGCGGTTGCTGTGTCGTTATGACGGACATCATCATTACCTGTAAAGTAGTTATCAATCGCGTTTTGAGCTTGTTCTCCACTAAGACCTAGGACTACGTCAGTTGATTGATTAATGTCGGTTTTAGAGAAAACCGCGTATTTTTTTAGCTCAGGGATCTGGGTTGCCATGACAGTTTGGCGTTGAAGATAACCATAGCCATTGTTGATATGGAAAATACGCATCACAGTACGCATTTTACCTTTTGCATCACAATGTGCTGCTAATGTTGATTTACCCGCTTCTAGTGATACAAGATCACAGGTTAACTGACCTTGTAAATAGGCTTTACTGTCGGCACCAATTAACGTGACCATCCCCCAGTCATCAAGCTTACTTAATGCTAAAGCTGGAAGAGGATCTTGCGATGATAAAGCAAGGGGGGAAAACGTTAGATTTGTTGACCAAGTACTCATATCTCTGTCCACAGAATGTTGTCATTATTACGACATGGTATACCAAGTAAATGAAATAATTAACCATCGTCTCGCTGTGGAAATCAGACAAGAGTCATTGAGAGGGGATTTATCGTTTTCATGTCTCATCTTTAATGATTGCTTGTTTAAGCGCATGGTCGGGAAGTGATGTCACTGCTACTATAAATAGCTGTTTCTCTTTGTTTTAAATCTACAGCATTAAATAGGTTTTTAGTTCTAGTTATCGAGGTTAAATATGTTAAGCGCGGAAGATAAAGCACGAGTTAAATGGGCATGCCGACGTGGAATGCTAGAGTTAGATGTGATTATTATGCCGTTCTTTGAAGAGCGTTTTGATGAACTATCAGAGCAACAGCAGCAAGATTTTATTAATCTATTAACGTGTGATGATCCTGATCTTTTTACATGGGTGATGAAACACGGCCGCAGTGAAAATGAAGCCCATGCAAATATGGTGGATATGATTGTTGCTCACAACAACAGTAAATTACGCTGATCTTTATTTATTCCCATCTAAATTACAGATAGCCACATTAACGGTAGCTTACCTGTGTGTGGCTATATTCCTCTTATTCTCAAGTTCCTTACTTATTCTTCCTATTACTTTGATTTTGTGTGAGAAGCTGTATGACGAATACCTTAATTCGGCGATATACAGTTATCGATTACAAGGGCGTTTGCGACTTTCTTCTGTAGGGGAAGTTTATTATCAACAGCAACGAGGTCGCGTGATTTATGCTCGCCCGTTAACCCGTTGGTTGATCATATTTAAAGTGGAGGGGCTATCTCATCGTTGGGTTATTGTCTGGCGTGATAGTTTGTCCGAACGTCATTATCGCCATTTAAAAATGTTTACTTATCTTTACTTCTCGTTCCGTTAATTTTGGAAAGCCTCAGTTTGTACTAGTTAGATTGTGAGCTGAATTCAGAGTTTTTATCTTTATTTAAAATTTTTATTACATTTTTATTTCAATTCGCGGTAAAAATATATATTGATAAAAATAATAATAAATATAAAAACAGGAATTAAAAATGAAAATAAAACATAAGTTAATGGGGCTCAGTGTTATCTCTGTTATCGCTTTAGTTTCTGTACTTGCTATGAGTAAACTAGCTAACGACAGAGTTGAAACTATCGGTCATGTGGTGCAAGGGATAGGTCAACTAGAAGTAACATTGCTTAACTTAAGGCGTAATGAAAAAGACTTTTTGATGCGTAAGAACTTGAAGTATCGCGCTAAGTTTCAAAATAATATCAGTTTATTCAAGCAACAACTCTCTCTCTTAAATCAAGAGTTATCCGATCTGTCTATCGCTGTTCCTGAACTTGATAAATTGCCTGTTGCGATGACAAATTACCAGCAAAAAATGATGGCGTTAATTTCAGCCTATGAGGTGCAGGGCTTAGATACTTCGCAGGGTAAATACCGCACCTTTTTATCTTCTTCTGAAAAAATCAATCAGTTAGTGGTTGAGAAAGACATCAATGCGCCAGCATTATATGAACTTATTCAAACGGCTAAGTTGTTTGTTCTTACTGGTGATCCTGAATACGCCACGTTATATCAACAACAGTTGGCGAAGAATAACGCCCAGTTTGTGGCTGATTATGGCAATGCATTTAGTGTTTTTACCGCCGCTGTTGAGGCTGTATTACAACAAAAAATGATTATTGGGCTCAGTTACAACCAAGGATTACGAGGAGATATTCGCACTCAATCCCATTTGGTTGAGAAGACATTTGCGACTGTTAGTGAGCGGTTGACGCAGCTGATTGATGAGCAAAAACAAAAGATTATCGCGATAACCAGTGTGGTTGTAATTATAATTATAGCGCTATTACTTGGCTTATCGTGGGTTATTAGTATGTCGATTCAACGCCGGTTAACCAGTTTAAGTTCGTTAATGGCTCAAATTGCAAAGAGCCATGATTTAAGTTTACAAGCAGATCAAAGCGGTAATGATGAATTTAGTCAAATGGCTCAAAATTTTAACTATCTATTAGCACATTTACGTCAGTTGATTGGAAATGTAAAAGCCGCTGTAGAGCAACTAAGCGATGCATCAGGATCATTACAGCAACGAAGTCGTGATACCGAAAAGGCAATGAAACAACAACAAGAAGAGACTAATTCTGTTGCCACTGCTATTACTGAAATGGGCATAACTATCCGTGAAATATCAAACAATACTGAAGTGGCAGCTGCGAATGCTGAGCGTAGCCAGCATATTGCACAAGAAGGTATTGATGAAGTGAGCGCGACGAAGGATCGTATTCGTTTATTGGCCGTGAATTTAGAAAATACCAATGGGGAAGTCGAAAGTTTATCGAGTTTATCTGAAGAAATTGGCTCAGTATTAGATGTAATAATGTCGATTGCAGAGCAAACGAATTTATTAGCATTAAACGCGGCAATTGAAGCGGCAAGGGCTGGAGAGCAAGGTCGAGGTTTTGCGGTTGTTGCTGATGAAGTTCGTTCTCTGGCATTACGTACACGCCAATCGACAGAAGAAATCACAACCATTATTAGTTCGTTACAGCGGCAAACAGATCAAGTAGTAACGCATATTGTGGATTGTCGCGAGCAGGGCGAAGCCAGTGTAGAGCAAGTTAATAGTGCTGAGCATAAGATTGCGAGCATCATGTCAGAAATGCAGCAAATTATGGATATGAGTACACAAATAGCGACTGCTGTGGAGCAGCAAAGTATCACTTCTGAAGATATTACGGTGAACATTACTTCTATTCGAGATATTACAGAAAACAATTTTCAGGTTGCTCATCAAAATGCCGTGGTAGCAAATGTAGTGGCAGAGCAAGCCGAAGAATTAGACAAAGCTATTACTGGCTATAAAGTGTAGTGGTTGTAACGAAAAAATCCCGACATTTGGTCGGGATTTTTATTGAAGCTGGCTACTGGTAACTTAGCGATTTTCAGGTACTAATACGGTGGGTTTGGCATTTTCGTCTAACTCTGGGTAATCCAGAGTATAGTGAAGACCGCGGCTTTCTTTTCGCTCAATAGCACAACGAATGATGAGCTCAGCAACTAATACAAGGTTACGTAGTTCAATTAAATTGTTTGAAACTCGGAAATGACTGTAATACTCGCTAATTTCATTTTTCAGTAACTCTATTCGGTGCATGGCACGTTCAAGTCGTTTGGTTGAACGGACAATACCGACATAATCCCACATAAATAAACGTAATTCGTGCCAGTTATGTTGGATAACGACTTCTTCATCCGAGTTACTGACTTTACTTTCATCCCATATCGGTAGCGCTGGTGGTATGACAATGGTATCCATTTTTGCTTGAATATCTTTTGCTGCTGACCAAGCATAAACCACACACTCTAGCAGTGAATTTGATGCCATACGATTGGCACCATGCAAGCCTGTGTAACTCACTTCACCAATAGCATATAAACCATCAATATCCGTTTTACCTTTTTTATCAACCATAACGCCACCACAGGTATAGTGAGCGGCGGGAACAATAGGAATAGGCTCTTTCGTGATATCAATGCCGTAGCTTTGTAGCTTTTCATCAATCATCGGGAAGTGTTTTTTAACAAAGTCTGCAGGTTTATGACTGATATCAAGGTACATGCAGTCAGCGCCTAAACGTTTCATTTCATAGTCGATGGCACGGGCAACAATATCACGAGGCGCGAGCTCTGCACGCTCATCAAATTCAGGCATAAAACGAGAGCCATCAGGACGACGTAAATACGCCCCTTCTCCACGCAGTGCTTCTGTTAGCAAGAAAGTCTGGGCTTCAGGGTGGAATAAACAGGTTGGGTGAAACTGATTGAACTCAAGGTTTGCCACACGACAACCAGCACGCCACGCCATGGCGATACCATCACCGGAAGAAACGTCTGGGTTAGAGGTATATTGATAGACTTTTGAAGCACCGCCAGTGGCTAGAATAACGAATTTAGCCCCCAGTGTTTCTACCATTTCTTTATCACGATTCCACACATAAGCGCCTAATACGCGGTTTGATTCGGTATCTGGGTTAAGTTTTTTTTCAGTGATTAAATCGAGCGCATTATGACGTTCTAAAATGGTAATATTGGGATGATTACGGGCTTGATCTTGAAGTGAGGTTTGCATTGCCATGCCTGTTGCATCAGCGGCATGGAGAATACGACGATGGCTGTGGCCGCCTTCACGGGTTAAGTGAAAACGAGGGTTATCATCACTATCAGATTCTTCACGATCAAACGGTACGCCGCCATCAATCAACCACTGAACACATTCTTTAGCATTCTCGGCAATAAAACGAACGACGTCTTTATCACATAAGTGGGCGCCAGCAATAAGGGTATCTTCAACATGTGAATCGATGCTGTCTGATTCATCAAATACTGCAGCTATTCCGCCCTGTGCGTAATAAGTTGCGCCTTCATTCAGCGGTCCTTTACATAACACGGTAACATTGGCAGAAGAAGAAAGGTGTAGTGCTAATGATAGGCCAGCGGCACCGCTGCCAATAACCAGTACATCGCAGTTATGTTGATGAATCTGATTCATACTTGATCTCATATCCTTTTGTTATCTGTCCGTATCCTAACAAACTCACGTCAAATTAGCATGAAAATTGTACGACAAATAAGTTTTATAGACGATTAAGTATTCAAATATATCGCATGACAATTTTTATACCTAGCGTCAATGCGCGAACGAATGGCGATAAAAGGTGAATAACAAAAAACTTATGTCACGTAATAATCCTAAAACTTGTTATTAATTTTGCTTTTTTCACGCTGAAAAGCCCGTTAATATCGTGAATTAAGGTAAGATAGTGATCACTTATATACACCGTGCATAAGTCACAGTGATAAAAGAATTAGTAAAATAAGCCGAAATTATTTAATGGGCGTAGGAACTTTGCCATTATCCTCCGGTCATAAGTAGTGCTCATGCTCATAAATATTTCATAACTCAATGATTTGTTTAAGGTGACACTCGGCTTATTTCGCGTTACGACGCCGAACAAATCATGATATAGCATTTTTGATAGAGCACTAACGCAAGTATTTGTGGCTTTATTTAGCTAATGCAATATTGAGTAAAGACAGATATAGGAGTACACGCTCGAATGAGCGAGCAGCAAACTGATCAGGTATTAATTGAGCGAGTACAGCGGGGAGATAAGCAAGCTTTCAACCTTCTGGTTATTAAATACCAGAACAAAGTTTGTAACCTTGTATCACGTTATGTCAGTAATTCTGGTGATGTACCAGATGTGGCGCAAGAGGCGTTTATTAAGGCGTACCGAGCGTTGCCAACATTCCGTGGTGAGAGTGCCTTTTATACATGGCTCTACCGAATTGCAGTCAATACCGCAAAAAACTATTTAGTCGCTCAGGGGCGTCGTCCGCCTGCATCTGATGTTGATGCAGAAAATGCGGAATACTATGAAAGTGGTAGTGCGCTGAAAGAAATTTCGAACCCTGAGAACCAAATGTTGTCAGATGAATTGAAGCGGGTTGTTTTTAGCACGATTGAAGCGCTACCAGATGATCTCAAAACCGCAATCTCATTACGTGAACTGGATGGTCTAAGTTATGAGGAAATTGCAGAGGTAATGGGATGTCCAGTAGGTACAGTTCGCTCTCGTATATTCCGTGCACGTGAGGCGGTTGAAAAACGTATCCGTCCTCTCATGCAGCAATAATGTTGCACCCAACGGTGGAAAAAATGGCTGATAAAGAAAAGATCTCGGCATTACTTGATGGCGAAGAGCTAGATCAGAGCATTATAAATGCGCTGACTGTTGACAAAGAAGATGAGCTTATATGGCGTGACTACACCTTAATTGGTGATGTGTTACGCGGTGATGCTCCGCAATGCAAAGAATGGAATATTGCAGCGAATGTCGCATTAGCGTTAGACGATGAACCTGCCCATTCAGTTGGACATACTGAAACACCCGTTGCGGTTGTTGCAGAGCCAATTTCGCAAGCAATTGAAGATCAACCAACACCATTTAAAGCCAAGCACACGTTACCGTCATGGCTTACTCAATTTGGCCAAGTGGCCGTTGCTGCTTGTGTCTCTTTAGCTGTTATTGTTGGCGTCCAGCAGTATGATAATGAAGATAATTCATCAGGTTCAACTAACAATGATGTGCCTGTGTTACAAACCATTCCGTTTACAGGTAAAGCGGAACCGGTAAGTTTAAATACCAATATGGCAAGCAATACAGATCGTGCACCAACTGAAGCGCAGTTGATGGAGCAACGTCGTCGTATTAACTCCATGTTGCAAGATTATGAGTTACAGCTGCGTTTTAATGCGCAAGACGGCAGCCTTGATCACTCTTTACTTAAACAACATAATTCTGTGGCAGATTAATGAAAAAGATTCTGGTCGGTGCGATAGCATTGGTCAGCTTGCTTTTGCCTCTCCAAGCCTTTGCTGAAGCTGAAAAGCCTTCGGCAGAGGCTTTGTTGCTTCAAATGGAGCAGGCAAGCCAAAAGCTGAGTTACGAAATATCTTACATTCGAGTAAAAAAGAACAGTATTGATACCTTGCGTTATCGACATGCGTTAGAGGATGGTCAAGGCTATAGTCATTTACTCTACTTAAGTGGCCCTCCTCAAGAAGTGATTCAACGCGGTAATGAGGTGAGTTACTTTGAGCCCGGTCTTGATCCATTCACCGTAAAAAGTGCAAAAATAGTGGCGCCTATCATGCCGCTGATGAAGGCTAATATTCAAGAATTAGCCCATTACTATGATTTCATTTCAATGGGCCGCGCACGAGAAGCGGGCGTTACCTGCGATGTTATCCGTATTGCACCCAAAGATGGCGAACGTTACTCATATTTAATATGGATTGATCAGCTAAGTCACTTAGTGATGCGTGCTGATTTATTAGATCGAAATGGTGATTTATTAGAGCAATTTCGCGCTGTTTCTTATGCGGTGAATCCGAAAGTGGCTGAAATGCTCAGCAAGTTAAAAACGGTAAAACTACCAGAAGTGGTAAAATTACCAGTACAAGAAAAAGCTAACCTTGATTGGAAAGTATCATGGTTACCAGATGGCTTTAAATTAATTTCAGGCGATCGCCACCGCCTATTAATGACAGAGCGCCCGGTTGAAAGTCGGATGTACAGTGATGGTTTATTTAGCTTCTCTGTATATGTGTCTGATATTGATAGTTATGCGTTAAGTGGGCAACTTGTCCGTCAAGGTCGCCGAACATTGAGCAATATAGTTAAAGACAATAAAGAAATTACGGTTGTCGGCGATATTCCGCCACCAACAGCAAGACAGATTGCAGAAAGTGTCACTTTCGATAACACTAAAGGGACACCCAATAAGGCAGTAAAAGGTAATTAGTCATGATGCGCACTTTAGCGACAGTGACCGCTGTTGAAAAAGGAATGGTAACGGTAAGTTGCCAGCAACAAACAAGCTGTGGCCATTGTGCATCACGTGATAGTTGCGGAACAGGCATTGTAACGAAAGCAATGCCTGGTCGTGTCCATGATGTAAAAATAGCGACGCAATCACCGCTCTCTATCGGGCAGGTAGTTGAAATCGGCTTATCTGAGCGAAGTATGTTAAGCTCTGCCTTATTGATCTATATGCTCCCATTGCTTTTTTTACTGTTAGGCAGTGCATTGGGGCAATGGGTATTTGTTGATTTAGCCCACAGTAACGAACTGGGTGTTATCAGTTCTGCTGTTATTGCGACAACGTTAGGATTACTGATTGCACGGCACTATGCCAAACGCTTAGAAGGTAATTCAGCGTATAAGCCAACCCTTATTCGAGTTCTCGGCGCACCGATTTCATCAGATAAGCTGATAAATGCCGCATCGAAAGATAGCGAGTAGCGTTTAAATTCGGTAGAATCCGACAACTTGATCGTAAGATCCCATTCATTTTAATCACGAGCTAGTCACGCCATTCATGAAGCACATTCGTAACTTTTCGATTATCGCACATATCGACCATGGTAAGTCGACCTTATCCGACCGTCTAATTCAAGTTTGTGGCGGCCTTTCTGATCGAGAAATGGCTTCACAAGTTTTAGATTCTATGGATCTTGAACGCGAACGCGGTATTACCATCAAAGCCCAGAGCGTGACGCTCGATTACACGGCTAAAGATGGTGAAACTTATCAATTAAACTTTATCGACACACCGGGACACGTAGACTTCTCATACGAAGTTTCTCGTTCACTTGCTGCTTGTGAAGGCGCATTGCTGGTGGTTGATGCGGGTCAGGGCGTTGAAGCTCAGACTCTTGCTAACTGTTACACTGCCATTGAGATGGATTTGGAAGTAGTGCCAATCTTAAATAAGATTGACTTACCTGCGGCTGAACCTGAGCGTGTAGCTGAAGAAATTGAAGACATTGTTGGTATCGATGCTATTGATGCTGTTCGCTGTTCAGCGAAAACAGGCTTGGGTGTTGACGATGTTCTTGAAAAGATTGTTGAAGCAATTCCTGCACCTGAAGGTGATCCAGATGCGCCATTACAAGCGCTAATCATTGACTCATGGTTTGATAACTACTTAGGTGTTGTTTCTTTAGTTCGTATTAAAAACGGTAAGCTAAAGAAAAATGACAAGATTAAAGTTATGACCACAGGTCAAATCTGGGGTGTTGACCGTTTAGGTATTTTCACACCAAAACAAATTGATACAACAGAGCTAAATACAGGTGAAGTTGGTTGGGTTGTTTGTGGTATTAAAGATATTCTTGGCGCACCTGTAGGTGATACTTTAACGCTGGCAAAAGGTGGTTGTGAAACCGCGCTGCCTGGCTTTAAGAAAGTGAAACCGCAGGTATACGCAGGTCTATTCCCTGTTTCTTCTGATGATTATGAAAACTTCCGTGATGCTTTAGGTAAATTAAGCCTGAATGATGCGTCATTGTTTTATGAGCCAGAAAGCTCGTCTGCGTTAGGTTTTGGTTTCCGTTGTGGTTTCTTGGGTATGCTTCATATGGAGATTATTCAAGAGCGTCTAGAGCGTGAATATGATCTAAACCTGATCACTACAGCACCGACTGTAGTGTATGAAGTGAAGAAAACAGACGGCACAATGTTGTACGTTGATAGCCCAGCTAAACTGCCAGCAGTGAATGATATCGAGATTATGGGTGAGCCAATTGCTCGCTGTAATATTTTGGTGCCAAGCGAATACTTAGGTAATGTTATTACCTTATGTATTGAAAAGCGTGGTGTACAGGTTGATATGGTTTACCACGGCAATCAAGTTGCACTAACGTATGATATTCCAATGTCAGAAGTGGTTCTGGATTTCTTTGATCGCTTGAAATCAACATCTCGTGGTTATGCGTCACTTGATTATAATTTCCAGTGTTACCAAGAATCAGACATGGTACGTGTTGATATTCTTCTTAATGGTGAGCGTGTTGATGCACTTGCTATCATTACTCACAAAGATAACTCACAATCTCGTGGTCGTGATGTTGTTGAGAAAATGAAAGAGTTTATCCCTCGTCAGATGTTTGATATTGCAATTCAAGCCGCGATTGGTACGCATATTATTGCTCGCTCTACCGTGAAGCAATTACGTAAAAACGTAATCGCTAAGTGTTATGGCGGTGATATTAGTCGTAAGAAGAAACTGTTGCAGAAACAGAAAGAAGGTAAGAAGCGTATGAAGCAGATCGGTAACGTAGAACTGCCTCAAGAAGCATTCTTAGCGATTCTTCATGTGGGTAAAGATAAATAATTATCTTTAGCTAGTAAGCTTCAAAACGATTAGAAAGTGCTTATTTATTAATTAAATGGCACTTTCTTTTACTCTGACGCTCTAAATGGGGCAGAGCAGATCAACATTCTTCTGTTGGTCGGGTTAAACATAAGGGATAACATGGCAAACACTTTTTCTTTGATTCTGGTACTAGCTACGCTAGTAACAGGGATCATTTGGGCACTTGATAAGTTTCTTTGGGCACCGAAGCGTCAATTAAAAATAGCTGCAGCAGCTGAACAATCCGGTGGTCAAGTTGATGCTAAAACGCTAGAAAGTGTTGCGCCACAGCCTGCATGGGTTGAATCAGCAAGTTCAATGTTCCCTGTCATTGCTTTGATCATGGTATTCCGCTCTTTTATTTATGAACCTTTTCAAATTCCATCAGAATCAATGCTACCAACTTTATACGTAGGTGATTTTATTCTGGTTGAAAAATTTGCTTATGGTCTACGAGACCCTGTTTTCCACGATAAAATCGTCAGTACAGGTGAGCCAAAGCGTGGTGATGTAGTGGTGTTTAAATTCCCACCTCAGCCAAAGATTGATTATATTAAGCGTGTTGTTGGCCTACCTGGCGATACTGTTCGCTACAGTGAAGATAAGCAACTGTGTATTCAACCTAAAGGTACTTCAGTATGTAAACCGGTTAAATTAACCGATATGACTGATAGTGACTTTAAGCAAGGAATGGCACGTTTAGTTGAGTTTAAAGAACAACTGGGTGATGTTGATCACCATATTCTGATCAACCCATTACGTCGTGATCGTCGTATGGCATATGAGCCTCGTCCTGGTATTGGTGAGTGGGTTGTACCAGAAGGAAACTATTTTGTTATGGGTGATAACCGTGACAATAGTGCTGACAGTCGTTACTGGGGCTTTGTGCCAGAAGCGAATCTTGTTGGCAAGGCGGTAGCTATTTGGATCAGCTTTGAGTTTGATCGACAAGCAGATAGTTTACTTCCATCTTGGATCCCTACCGGTGTACGTTTTAATCGTATCGGTAGCATTAAATAATCGAGAGAAAATGACAACTCCAGCGAATAGGCTTCAGCGCAAGCTGGGCTACCAATTTACTAATTGTGAGTTGATGACATTAGCACTGACACATCGCAGTGCTAATGGCACCCACAATGAGCGCCTAGAGTTTTTAGGTGACTCTATTTTAAGTTTTGTTATTGCTGATGACTTATATCACCGTTTTCCTTCAGTGGATGAAGGTGATATGAGCCGAATGCGTGCAACACTAGTCCGTGGAAAAACATTGGCAGAGCTAGGTCGGGAATTCGAGCTTGGCGACCATTTGTTACTGGGACCTGGCGAGTTAAAGAGTGGTGGCTTCCGTCGCGATTCAATTCTTGCTGACTGTGTTGAAGCAATCATTGGCGCGATTTATCTAGATAGCGATGTTGAGCAAGTACGAAGTATCGTATTGGCTTGGTATAAAACTCGTCTTGATACGATTGAGCCAGGTATCAATCAAAAAGATCCAAAAACACGTCTTCAAGAGTGTTTACAAGGTCGTCGTTTACCGCTACCTGCATATACTGTAACTAAGGTACAAGGTGAAGCTCATAATCAAGAGTTCACAGTACAGTGTGACGTAACAGGTTTGGATAAACCTGTAATTGGCAAAGGCGGCAGTCGGCGCAAGGCAGAGCAGGCAGCAGCAGAACTTGCACTAAATCAGTTGGAATCATGACAGATAAACAACATTGTGGCTTTATCGCCATTGTTGGTCGACCGAATGTCGGTAAATCAACCTTGCTAAACCGTTTAGTGGGGCAGAAGTTATCTATTACTTCTCGTAAACCACAAACCACGCGCCACCGTATTATGGGTGTAGACACACGTGACGGCTATCAAGCTGTGTATGTTGATACTCCAGGATTGCACATTGAAGAAAAACGTACAATTAACCGTTTAATGAACCGTGCTGCAAGCAGTTCATTAACCGATGTTGAATTAGTATTGTTTTTAGTTGATGGCACTATGTGGACGGCTGACGATGAGATGGTATTAAACAAGCTGGCAAAGAGCCAGTTACCAACGGTATTGTTAGTGAATAAAGTTGATAACGTAAAAGATAAGCATGAGCTATTCCCTCACTTGCAAGAGCTTGCAAGTAAGATGGAGTTTGTTGATGTGATTCCGGTATCAGCAAAGCATGGTACAAACATTGATGCGGTAGAGAAAATCGTACGTCAGCACTTACCTGAATGTGAGTACTACTTCCCTGAAGAATACGTAACTGATCGTTCTCAACGCTTTATGGCCTCTGAAATTATCCGTGAAAAGCTGATGCGTTTTACGGGTGATGAATTGCCATACGCTGTGACGGTTGAAATCGAGCGATTCGACTACAACCCTGAAACCGATGGTTTCGATATCAATGGTTTGATTCTGGTTGAGCGTAAAGGCCAGAAGAAAATGGTGATTGGTAAAGGTGGCGATAAAATCAAAGTGATAGGGCGCGAAGCGCGTTTAGACATGGAAGACTTGTTTGAACGTAAAGTTTACCTTGAACTTTGGGTTAAAGTGAAATCAGGTTGGGCAGATGACGAACGTGCACTGCGTAGCCTTGGTTACATCGACGACTTATAAGGGTAGTAATGGAAGGGCTACAGCGTTGTTTTGTCCTTCATTCTCGTCCCTATAGTGAGACGAGCCTGATCCTTGATGTATTTAGCGAGGATCATGGCCGTCTTACTCTTCTTTCTAAAGGCGCTCGCCGTAAACGTTCTAATCTAAAAGGCACACTCCAACCTTTTACTCCCTTATTTATGAAGTGGAGTGGTAAAGGTGCGATGCCTGTTCTCACTCATGCCGAACCTATCAGTATAGGTTTACCCTTACGCAGCTATATTTTATATTCAGCAATGTATGTGAATGAAATACTGGTACGTGTATTGGGCAACCATACCCCTTACCCACAGTTGTTTCTGGATTATTTGAATGTGCTTAGAGAGCTAGCACAAGCGGATAACCCAGAGCCTGCTTTGCGCCGCTTCGAGCTTTCTCTGCTACATCATCTAGGCTACGGGATTGATTTTCTGCATTGCGCTGGTAGTGGATTAAGTGTTGAAGATGATATGACCTATAACTATCGCGAGCAGCAGGGGTTTATTGCTTCAATGAAAATTGGTTTATTAACCTTTCGTGGTAATGAATTAAAAGCCATTGCTGCGAGGCGATTTGAAACCCCAGAGCAGTTGCGGGCAGCAAAACGATTTACAAGGATGGCATTAAAACCATATCTTGGTTCTAAGCCATTAAAAAGCCGGGAATTGTTTATCCCGCGAGGAAGGAGAATCGGAACATGAACAATATATTACTTGGCGTGAACATCGATCATATTGCGACATTACGTAATGCACGTGGTACACGTTACCCAGATCCTGTTCATGCTGCAGAAGTAGCCGAGCGAGCAGGCGCTGATGGCATCACTATTCATTTGCGTG
The DNA here is from genome assembly GCF_003026095.1 of Photobacterium sp. GB-72. NCBI lineage: Bacteria > Pseudomonadati > Pseudomonadota > Gammaproteobacteria > Vibrionales > Vibrionaceae > Photobacterium > Photobacterium sp. GB-72. The sequence goes on from NZ_PYNV01000004.1 coordinate 224,862, forward strand.
AAGATCGTCGTCACATTAATGATCGTGATGTGCGTATTTTACGTGAGACGATCCAAACTCGCATGAATTTAGAAATGGCCGTCACTGATGAAATGGTGGCAATTGCGTTAGATGTTAAGCCTGAATATGTTTGCTTAGTACCAGAAAAGCGTGAAGAGTTAACCACAGAAGGTGGTCTAGATGTCGCAGGTCAACTTGAAAAAGTAAAAGCGGCAACAGAAAAACTTACAGCTGCTGGGATCAAAGTGTCACTTTTCATTGATGCTGATCGCGCGCAAATTGATGCAGCTCATGCATGTGGCGCACCGTTTATTGAGCTTCATACTGGGCAATACGCAGAAGCGACAACCGAAGAGGCACAATCGGATGAGCTGAAGAAGATTGCTGCAGGTGCAAGCTACGCTCACAATTTAGGTATTAAAGTAAATGCAGGACATGGTTTAACTTATCACAATGTTAAGCCGATAGCGGCATTGCCAGAGCTGTATGAACTTAACATTGGTCATTCTATTATGGGACGAGCAATGTTTGATGGGTTAGAAAAGTCAGTGGCTGATATGCGTTTGCTAATGCAGGAAGCGCGTGGTTAATGGCGATTGTTGGTTTAGGGACTGATATTGCTGAAATTGAGCGAGTCGAAAAAGTCTTTGCTCGCTCAGGTGATGCGTTCGCCCAGAAAATACTGTCTAGCTCTGAGCTTGAACAGTTTCAGCAATTGAAGCTAAAAGGGCGCTTTTTAGCAAAACGTTTTGCGGTAAAAGAAGCAGCATCAAAAGCACTCGGTACCGGTATTGCGTGTGGCGTCTCTTTCCATGATTTTACGGTTAAAAATGATGAGCGTGGTAAGCCATTACTGAGCTTATCAGGTAAAGCAAATGAACTAGCGCAAGCAATGGGCGTGAATCATGTTCACCTTACCATTGCTGATGAGCGTCATTATGCTGTTGCAACGGTCATTTTAGAACGTTGAATCGTGATTCGTTTTTCACGTTAATAAATAAAAAGCGGTAGATAATATATCTACCGCTTTTTTGATCGTTAGCTTATCTGTTTTAAAACAAAAACGGGTTAGTTTCGATAGTCTTTAGACGCTTTGACAATGTTATCCATTTCATCAACCAGCTCTAATAGCTCTGGTTCAATATTGGACAGGGTTGCATTAGCCTTAAGTGCGGTTTCAATTTCCAAACATAAATTCTTCAGGCGTGGAACACCGCTGTAAGCGCAGCTACCGTGTAATTTATGAATCGGTGGCCAGAGTTCAACATCTTTACCATCCAGTGCTTCATTTACCAGCATTTCTACCTCAGGCATGAAATCAAGCAGCATTTGCAGCATGTCATAGGCTAAATCTTCTTTTCCTGCCGCTTGTTTTAACGCTAAATCCCAATCAAAACTAACGTGGTTATTGTTTATTACTGGAGCGACATCATTAACTTGTCCTTCAAGCGTCACTGGCATTCTGTTTACAGATGGTGGCGTTGCTTGCGGTGTGGTTGGGGCAATCCATTTTGCTAAAATTTGCTGCAGAATCTGCTCTTCAATCGGTTTGGTGAGGTAATCATCCATACCTGCATTGATTAAGCGCTCGCGCTCACCTGCCATAGCATGAGCGGTAACAGCAATCACTGGGGTATTTTTATTAAGTGCTGTTTCATGGATTTTCTGACAGGCTGTCACGCCATCCATTTCCGGCATTTGAATATCCATAAAGATCAAATCAAAGGCTTTACTTTGAGCATATTCAACCGCTTTTTTACCACCGGTTGCGGTAATAACGGTTTCCACTCGTTCACCAAGTAGTGCAGAGATCAGTTTTAAGTTCGCTGGGTTATCATCAACCGCCATCACCGTTAGTGGTTGTAGTGTTTCGGTAGTGGTGGGTAATAAAGGTACTTCTAATTCACTTTGCTGCTCATCATCATTATCGCAGAGTGCTTCAAACAGTTTACGTTGCGCCAGCGGTTTACCTAGACAGGCTGACACACCTGTTTGGGTCAGTTTTTCTGATAACGCAAGTTCTGTTGTCGGTAAGCAAACCAAGACCTTTTCAGCGGTTTGCTCTGCTTTAAATACATCATTGAGTATGACTGGCAGTGGTGGCTGCTCACCCGGCGATAAACACAATAGAGCGAAGTCATGGTGATCAATATCATCAGGCATAGAAGCGCGGTAAGTAACATGTACGCCTGCTAACATTAGACGTTGCTGTATCACTGATGCTGCTTGCATGTTGGCCTCAACCAGAAGTAATGACTTACCTTCAAGTGAAGTGGTATCAATAGGCTGTGATACAGGTAGATCTGTTTTGTTCATTTTGATGGTGAACCAGAAGGTCGAGCCTTGGTGTAAGCGACTAGTTAAGCTCACTTCACCGCCCATTTGACTTACCAGTTTCTGGGTGATCACTAGACCTAATCCTGTACCGCCATAACGGCGAGAAATACTGGCGTCGGCTTGGCTAAATGCTTGGAATAATTGCGCTTGCTGACGCTCTGAAATACCAATACCAGTATCGCGGACCATAAATTGCAGGGCGATATTATTATCGACTTCGGATTTTAACTCGACAGAGACATCAATATTGCCATGCTCGGTAAACTTAACTGCATTACCAATTAAGTTAGTGACCACTTGCTGAATACGTAATGGGTCACCAATTAAGCCTGCTGGAATACGATCATCAATCTTCAGTGTCAGCTCTAGGCCTTTTTCGTGGGCACTTGGTGCAAGTAAGCGCATGACTTCATCGAGTGAATCTGTAAAGTCGAAAGGAATGTTTTCCAGTAACAGTTTACCCGCTTCGAGCTTCGAGAAATCGAGAATGTCATTGATGATGGTCAGCAGGTTATTGGCTGAATTCTCAATCGTTAATAGGTAATCTTTCTGGCTAGTGTTCAGTTTGGTTTTGAGCATTTGTCGGGTAAAGCCAATGACCCCATTTAGCGGAGTGCGGAGCTCATGAGACATATTGGCTAAAAACTCTGATTTCACCCGTGCCGCTTCCTGCGCACGCTTTTTCGCAATATCTAATTCAACGTTCTGAATTTCTAGCTGCTCTAAGGTTTCACGTAGATCGGATGTTGCTTGATCGATACTTTGTTGCATTTCAATGTGGTATTCCGACAACGAAATTGCCATAGCATTAATACCGTTTTTCAGGGTATCTAATTCGCCCAACAATCGGCCTTCAATTCGAATATCAAGGTGGCCGCGACGGATCCTATCTACCACACTGATCATATGAGAAATGGGTTGTGTTACGTCTTGCATCAAGCGATACGCAAACAATGATGACAGGGTTAAGCCCAGTAATAACACCATTAAGGCGGTAAATACTTCTTGGTATTGTTGTAGACGTAGCGTGCTGAGATCCAGCTCGATAGCGATATAGCCGAGGGCTTTACCACGAACATCGCTACCAACATTCGTTCCAAATTGACCTTCGGTAAGAATGGGCGCGCGTAATATTAAGGTGTTATCGGTTAACTGGGTATCCAGTAGCCGAGGAATAGGTTTGCCCTTTGGGTACATGAAGGAATCAAAATTACGGTGAAAGTTAGATGTGGCAAAAATATGGTTATGGTTATCAAACACCGCGATGCTGCGGATGATGTCGGAATGTTTTCTATGGGTATAACCAATCAACCGACGAATTGCTTCTCGGTTTTTTTCTGTCATGCCGTATTCCGCTGAAATCGCTAACGGCTCGATGATACTTGCACCTGTAGAAATCAGCTGATGTTCTAGATCCTGATAACGGCTCATGGTGAAAAAAGCGCTTAATAATAAGCCAATAATAAGTGTAGGTGCTAATGTCAGAGTAAATACTCTGGCACGAAGTCCATATCTGGTCATGGTTCTCTTAATTACAAGCAGATAAATCTGTGGGAGAATTGGCTCCCATCAGTAGCACTAGATTAAATAAATCAGTGCTGTTCGACAAATACTCAATGCCTGAACAGTGAGCAAAATTTTATGGCACGCTTTTTTAAGCCTCAAAAACGTAAAACTGATACGAAGCATAAAGAAATAACTATCAGCCGTTTAGATCATATCGGCGCTGGCATCGGCCATTTGAACAACAAACCTGTTTTCATTGATGGTGCATTACCCGATGAAACCGTTGTTGTGCAATTGACGGAAGACAAAAAAAATTATGCCCGAGCTCGCGTGATCAAACGTTTAAAAGACAGTGCTGCGCGTATTAAACCTCATTGTCCAATCTATGACCAGTGTGGCGGTTGTAACTTGCAACATTTATCCCACCAAGGTCAAGTTATCGCCAAACAACAGACGCTAAGTGAATTGATGGCGAAATTTGCGATCACAGAAAAAGACGATGCCTCACAAGTTGAGCCTATTGTTGGGCAAAGTGAACATTATCGTCGCTGTGCACGTTTTAGTGTCCGTATGCTACCTAATGGCAAAATGGTATTTGGCTTTCGTAAAAAACAGAGTAAAGACATCGTTGATGTGAATGCTTGTCCTGTTTTGGCGACCACACTTAATGATTTGTTACCGCCATTACGTGAACTGTTAAGCAACCTTAAAGGACGTAAACATGTTGGCCATATAGAATTGGTCAATGCAGATAATGGTCGCGTATTGTTAATTCGTCATTTGCAGCCATTCAATGACAACGATCTCGCAGCGATTAAAGCTTTCGCTACTGAACATGCATTGATGCTATTTTTAGCGCCGTCGTCAGATGAGCTTGACCATGTGTTAGGTGAGGAGCCGTACTACGATATTGACGATGTAAGACTGACGTTCTCACCAAAAGATTTTATTCAGGTTAATCGAGACGTAAACGTAAAAATGGTTGAGCAAGCGATAAATTGGCTTGATATTCAGCCGCAGGATAGGGTACTCGATTTATTCTGTGGGCTAGGCAATTTCAGCCTTCCGCTAGCAAGACGAGCGAAAGCGGTAGTCGGCGTGGAAGGTGTTGATGAAATGGTCGCGCGAGCGACTGCTAATGCGGCAGCAAATGGTCTAGATAACGCAACATTTTATCAAGCAAATTTGGATGAAGATGTAACGAAACTAGTGTGGGCGCAAGAGCAATTTGATAAGATTTTACTAGACCCAGCACGAGCTGGGGCGGCTGGCGTGATGCAGCATATTGTAAATTTAGCGCCAAGCAAAGTGGTCTATGTATCATGTAACCCAGCAACATTGGCTCGTGATAGTCAAATGTTGTTGCAGCAAGGGTATAAGTTGGCACGTCTTGGTATGATGGATATGTTCCCTCATACAGGGCATTTAGAATCAATGGCGTTGTTTGTTAAAAGCTAATCACCATAAAAAAAATAGCAATGTGATGTAAGACAATCATCGGTATTCAGAGAAAACAGGATAGAAACATGGTCGCAGTTCGCGGTGCGCATTTAAAGGAAAATACCACATTTGAGCTTGTCTCGTGGGTCGAGAGTTTACGTCAAGATGCAAAAGTATCGAGTCGGATAGAAGGAACATATCAGCGTTGTATTGAACTTGCCGCTGAACAAGAAAATGGTCAGTTACTGTTGTGGCGTGGTCGTGAGCTAGTTGAAATCCTTGTCACCTTGAGTATGGATGCTGATACGTTAATTGCAGCCTTGTTATACCCATTAGTGGAAGGTGGTTGTTACAGCACTGACGCGTTAAAAGAAGAATATAGCGGGACGATTTTACATTTAGTTCAAGGTGTTGAACAAATGTGTGCAATCAGTCAGTTAAAATCAACGGCGGAAGAAACTGCGCAAGCTGCGCAGGTGGATAATATTCGACGTATGTTACTGTCGATGGTTGATGATTTCCGTTGTGTGGTTATTAAATTGGCTGAACGTATCTGTAATTTACGTGAAGTTAAAGATCAGCCTGATGAAGTACGTCGAGCTGCAGCGCAAGAATGTGCCAACATTTATGCACCATTAGCAAACCGTCTTGGTATTGGTCAGCTTAAATGGGAAATTGAAGATTACGCCTTCCGTTATCAGCATCCTGATACTTACAAACAAATCGCAAAGCAGTTATCTGAGCGTCGTATCGACCGTGAAGGCTACATTACTCATTTTGTTGATGATTTATCTGACGCGATGAAAGCATCAAATATTAAAGCAGAAGTGCAAGGTCGTCCTAAGCATATTTATAGCATTTGGCGCAAAATGCAGAAGAAAAGCTTAGAATTTGATGAGCTTTTTGATGTTCGAGCTGTACGTATTGTTGCTGAAGAGCTACAAGACTGTTACGCCGCATTAGGTGTGGTGCACACTAAATACCGTCACTTACCGAAAGAGTTTGATGACTACGTTGCCAACCCAAAACCTAATGGTTACCAGTCTATCCACACTGTGGTGTTAGGCCCTGAAGGTAAAACGATTGAAATTCAGATCCGTACCAAGCAAATGCATGAAGAATCTGAATTAGGGGTTGCGGCACACTGGAAGTATAAAGAAGGTACAGCATCAGGCGGTGCACAATCGGCTTACGATGAGAAAATCAATTGGCTGCGTAAGCTATTAGCATGGCAAGAAGAAATGTCAGATTCTGGCGAAATGCTGGATGAGCTTCGTAGTCAGGTATTTGATGATCGCGTCTATGCTTTCACCCCTAAAGGGGATGTGGTTGACTTGCCATCGAATGCGACACCGCTTGATTTTGCTTATCATATTCACTCTGAAGTGGGCCACCGTTGTATTGGTGCCAAAGTAGAAGGGCGTATTGTCCCTTTCACTTATCATCTTCAAATGGGCGATCAAGTTGAGATCATCACGCAAAAAGAGCCGAATCCGTCACGAGATTGGTTAAACCCTAACTTAGGGTTTGTGACATCTAGCCGTGCTCGTGCCAAAGTGCATGCGTGGTTCCGTAAGCAAGATCGTGATAAGAATATTATTGCGGGTAAAGAGATCTTAGAAGCTGAGCTGGTAAAAATTCATGCAACATTAAAAGATGCGCAATATTATGCGGCAAAACGTTTTAATGTGAAATCGCCTGAAGAGCTATATGCGGGGATTGGCAGTGGTGATTTACGTATTAATCAGGTGATTAACCATATTAATGCGCTAGTGAATAAACCAACAGCTGAAGAAGAAGATCAGCAGCTTTTAGAAAAGCTATCTGAGGCAAGTAATAAACAAGCCACAAACCACAAAAAACCGCAACGTGATGCTGTTGTTGTTGAAGGTGTTGATAACCTGATGACTCACCTTGCGCGTTGTTGTCAGCCTATTCCTGGCGATGATATTCAAGGTTTTGTTACACAAGGCCGTGGTATTTCTGTTCACCGTATGGATTGTGAGCAGCTTGAAGAGCTTCGTCATCATGCGCCAGAGCGTATTATTGATACGGTTTGGGGCGGTGGTTTTGTCGGTAACTATACCATTACCGTGCGTGTGACGGCTTCTGAGCGTAATGGCTTATTGAAAGAATTAACCAATACTTTAATGAATGAAAAAGTGAAAGTAGCGGGAATGAAAAGCCGAGTTGATTATAAAAAGCAAATGTCTATCATGGACTTTGAACTTGAATTAACTGATTTAGAAGTGTTGGGACGTGTACTTAAACGCATCGAACAAGTTAAAGATGTTGCCGAGGCTAAACGTTTATACGGTTAATTAACTGATTAAAATATAAATTAAGGGGAGCGATATGCTTCCCTTTTTATTTATTACGACATAATGAATAGTAGTAATTATTAACGCGCACATCTTAAAATGGAATAATTTATTAATTTAATGATCTAAAATAAGACTTGATGTTGACTCATATATAATAGACCGATAGTATTCTATTAACTTTAAAATAAAGACTCAGTATGTATTTATCTCAATTACATAAAATATTATATGCATTATTTATAGCAATATTACTGTTAAGTAGTAGTGTGAATGCTGCGTATATGAGTCAAAATGTTCAAGTCTCTAATGTTGCTAATTTAGCAAGTAATATTAAGAGCGAACTGCAATACCAGCAAACGGCTACTCAACAATCTCATCACTGTAGTTTGCAATGTGAGAATAGTTGTAATGATTGTTCACAGTGCTCATGTTGTCGAGTACTGCCTCGTACTGGCAGTAATCCATTTCATCTACTCTCTTTTTCTCCGCTTATTATCACTCGTGTCAGTAAGCTGTTACCGATTGAATATCTTCAAGAGTCGCTTGTTCTTGCCGTTATAAAATCAATTTATCGCCCTCCTATTGCCTAATAGTTTGCTTATTTCTGGATCTAAATTGGATTCAAAGTAAGTGTTAATTTCACAAATTAATTATCCCATCTTAATTATATAGATGAGTGATGATTGTTATTAATTAATGATGTTGCTTTATAAATAAAGCGGCAAGAGAACTATTATGAAAAATTTACTATTAAAATTATTAACTAAAAATAGTATTACGAGTGTTTTATTACTTATTTCAACATTTCTTATTCCTGATAATAATTTTATCAATGTACCTAGTGATGACATCAAACAATTGCTGTTTTTTATTCTTTGCCTGCAGGGAATGAAAGTGGGTGCAGATAAAGTAACGTTTAAATAATTAACGGGGGTATTATGAAGTCGAATGTATTAAGCATGATTAGAGAAAAAAGTCTTACAATAGTACTGTTATTGTTAATGTCATTTCTGTTGCCAAACTATGCGTTAGCAGAGTCTTATAGCGTAGATTCTTCTAATCACACGTGCTCTCATCACTCTGATTGCCAACACCATGATTCACATCACCAAGGGTGTAGACACCATCGCCATGAGTCACATCAACATCGATGTGATAATCATCATTATGATGGTGATAATGGACATGAAAATTGTGCTCATGCTAGAGATCATCATAAGCAACATGAGCATTGCCAACATGATGATGATTGATCGTTGCTATGAATTTCTAAATTAGTTTTCTAGTATTAACTATCGAAGTTTTGGCGCTTTAAAGTTAGCAGCTGAAAGCGCCATTTTTAAAGAGTTGATGGTATGGAAAATAAAAAAGCATCTCAGATGGAACAATTATTAGCAATTATGTCTCAGTTGCGAGACCCACATCGTGGTTGTCCGTGGGATTTGAAACAAAACTTTGATTCAATCGTTCCCTATACCCTTGAAGAAGCCTATGAAGTGGCTGATGCCATCGAGCAGAAAAACTGGAACGATGTAAAAGAAGAATTAGGTGATTTATTGTTTCAAGTTGTTTTTTATAGTCAGATGGCCAAAGAACAAGGGTTGTTTGAATTTGACGATGTAGTGGCAGGCATAAGTGAAAAGCTGGTCCGTCGTCATCCCCATGTTTTTAGTAATGCTGATTTTGATGATGAAGCAGCCGTTCAACAAAACTGGGAAGCCGAAAAAGCCAAAGAGCGCGCAGCTAAAGAGCAAGATGTGAGCTTGCTTGCCAATATTCCAAACGCATTACCGGCATTAATGCGTGCTGATAAAATTCAAAAACGCTGCGCGAATGTTGGTTTTGATTGGGATGAATTAGCACCAGTGGTTGATAAAGTAAAAGAAGAGCTTGATGAAGTGATGGACGAAGTGATTCAAGCGGTGCCAGAACAACAACGAATAGAAGAAGAGCTCGGTGATCTACTATTTTCAGTGGTGAATTTAAGTCGTCATTTAAAAGTAAAACCAGAGATGGCATTACAAAAAGCTAATAAAAAATTTGAAAAGCGTTTTCGCCAAGTGGAAGAAAGTGTGCTAGAACAAGGAAAGATCATTAGTCAGTGTTCATTAACTGAGCTAGATGAAGCATGGAATAGTGTTAAAGATAAAGAAAGTAAAAATCAGTAATTAAAAATTCAGCATGATTTTTAAATGCATTATACCATTATGGTATTGTTTTGGTTGTTAAAGCTTGATATTTCAGTGGCATAACGCTTACTTGATTTGAAGCAAAAAAAATCAAATGGCGGTGTGATAGTTTTCACGTTGTGGCGATAAATGGTGTCTGGTATACTAATTTCCCGTCCAGATACATTTATCCTCTACACCAATCTTCCAGGTTAAACATGACTACGAATTACATTTTTGTTACGGGCGGAGTAGTTTCCTCTCTAGGTAAAGGCATTGCTGCTGCATCACTTGCAGCGATTTTAGAAGCACGTGGTCTTAACGTGACTATGATGAAGCTTGACCCTTACATCAACGTTGATCCAGGCACAATGAGCCCAATTCAACACGGCGAAGTATTCGTTACGGAAGACGGTGCAGAGACTGACCTAGACTTAGGTCACTACGAGCGTTTCATTCGTACCAAGATGACTAAGCGTAATAACTTTACAGCTGGTCGTGTGTACGCAGACGTATTACGCAAAGAGCGTCGTGGTGATTACTTAGGTGCAACGATTCAGGTAATTCCTCATATCACTAATGAAATCAAATCTCGCGTGTTAGCGGGTGCTGAAGGTCATGATGTAGCAATCGTTGAAGTAGGCGGTACTGTGGGTGATATTGAATCACTCCCATTTATGGAAGCTATTCGTCAATTAGCCGTAGAGCAAGGTCGTGAAAACACCATGTTCATGCACTTGACACTTGTTCCTTACCTAGCAGCGGCTGGCGAAGTGAAAACTAAGCCAACTCAGCACTCAGTAAAAGAACTTCTTTCTATTGGTATTCAGCCAGACATCTTAGTGTGTCGTTCTGATCGTATGATCCCTGCCAATGAGCGTGCAAAAATTGCCCTGTTCTGTAACGTGCAGGAAAAAGCTGTTATCTCAATGAAAGATGTAGATTCAATCTACAAAATCCCACAATTAATTAAGTCTCAAGGTCTTGATGATTTAGTGTGTAAGCGCTTTGGTATTACAGCACCAGAAGCTGATCTTTCTGAGTGGGAACAAGTTATTTATGAAGAAGCGAACCCTACCTCTGAAGTCGTTATTGGTATGGTTGGTAAGTACATTGAACTGCCAGACGCATATAAGTCAGTTAACGAAGCACTTAAACACGCGGGCCTGAAAAATCGTCTATCAGTAAAAATCAAATACATCGATTCTCAAGATGTTGAGTCAAAAGGTACAGAAGTACTGGCTGGCCTTGATGCAATCTTGGTTCCAGGTGGTTTTGGTAGCCGTGGTGTTGAAGGTAAGATCCTTACTGCTCAATACGCACGTGAAAATAATATTCCATACCTAGGTATTTGTTTAGGTATGCAGGTAGCATTAATCGAATTTGCTCGAAATGTAGCCAAAATGTCTGATGCGCATTCAACTGAATTTAATGCTGAAACTAAATATCCAGTCGTTGGTCTTATTACTGAGTGGATTGATAGTGAAGGTAAAGTTGAAGAGCGTACTGAGAAATCAGATCTAGGCGGTACAATGCGCCTTGGCTCTCAGCTATGTCATCTACAAGATGGTTCTAAAGCGCGTACGTTATACGGTCAGCCAACGATCCATGAGCGTCACCGTCACCGTTACGAAGTAAACAACACTTTACTACCTAAGCTTGAAAAAGCAGGTCTAAAAGTATCTGGTTTGTCTGCTGACAAGAAACTTGTTGAAATTATTGAAGTTCCGAATCACCCTTGGTTCGTAGCTGCACAGTTCCACCCTGAGTTCACATCGACACCTCGTGATGGGCACCCATTGTTTGAAGGTTTTGTAAAAGCGGCGGGTGCATACCACCGTGGTGAGCTTAACCAGTAAGGATTACTGATAGCTGTAGTTGTTATGGCTACAGCTATTTTTTTAGCTTTTAATTTGAAGATAAAGCAAGAGGAAACACAATGTCTAAGATCGTTAAAGTTCTAGCTCGTGAAATCATTGACTCACGTGGTAACCCAACAATTGAAGCTGAAGTTCACCTAGAAGGTGGTTTCGTAGGTATGGCTGCTGCGCCATCTGGTGCTTCAACTGGTTCTCGTGAAGCTCTAGAGCTTCGTGATGGTGATAAATCTCGTTTCCTAGGCAAAGGCGTTCTGAAAGCTGTTGCTGCTGCAAATGGTCCAATCGCTGAAGCACTAATCGGCCAAGATGCAAAAGACCAAGCTGCAATCGACCAAGTTATGATCGACCTTGACGGTACTGAAAACAAATCAAACTTCGGTGCTAACGCAATCCTAGCTGTATCACTAGCTAACGCAAAAGCTGCTGCGGCATCTAAAGGCATGCCTTTATTCGAGCACATTGCAGAGCTAAACGGTACTGCTGGTCAGTTCTCTATGCCTCTACCTATGATGAACATCATCAACGGTGGTGAGCACGCAGATAACACTGTTGATATTCAAGAGTTCATGATTCAGCCAGTAGGTGCTAAGACACTTCGTGAAGCTGTACGTATGGGTTCTGAAGTATTCCACAGCCTAGCTAAAGTTCTTAAGTCTAAGGGCATGAGCACAGCGGTAGGTGACGAAGGTGGTTTCGCACCAAACCTAGAGTCAAACGAAGCTGCTCTTAAAGCAATTAAAGAAGCTGTTGAAGCTGCAGGTTACGAGCTAGGTACTGATATTACTCTAGCAATGGACTGTGCTGCATCTGAGTTCTACAACAAAGAGCAAGGCATCTACGATCTTAAAGGTGAAGGTAAGCAATTCACTTCAGAAGAGTTCAACTACTTCCTTAAAGATCTAACTGAGAAGTTCCCAGCGATCGTTTCTATCGAAGATGGTCTAGACGAATCAGATTGGGCTGGCTTCAAGCACCAAACTGAACTACTAGGTGACAAAATTCAACTAGTAGGTGACGATCTATTCGTTACAAACACTAAGATTTTCGCTGAAGGTATTGAGAAAGGTATCACTAACTCAATCCTAATCAAGCTTAACCAAATCGGTTCTCTAACTGAAACTCTAGCTGCTATTAAGATGGCTAAAGACGCTGGTTACACTGCTGTTATCTCTCACCGTTCAGGCGAGACAGAAGACGCAACTATCGCTGATCTAGCGGTAGGTACTGCTGCAGGTCAAATCAAAACGGGTTCTATGAGCCGTTCTGACCGTGTTGCTAAGTACAACCAACTTATCCGTATCGAAGAAGCACTAGGTGAGCGTGCTCCTTTCAACGGTCTTAAAGAAGTTAAAGGCCAAGCTTAATTTTTTATTAAGCGATGATTGAGTTTACTCAATTTGGTAAATAAAACCGCCTTGCAAGAGGCGGTTTTTTTATCGCTAAAATAAAAAACGCATCACTAAGCGGCATCAATATTTATGCAGGAATCAATGCTTATTTTGTATTGTTGTCATGAATGCTGTTTTTATTTTCAACAAAAAGAAGGGCTAAGTAAGGGAGATGTAAAGTCTCATGGCATAATAGTAGTCACCATTGACTGATTATGGGATTATTGCTGACTCGCAAAATGTATTCCAATTATTTAGGTTTATTCAATAATCGGAATGCAGCTTGCTGTTTAAAATTATGTCGCAGGGAGAAGTATGCGCCTGTTTATTATTGTATTATTGGTTCTTATCGCTTGGCTACAATATGATTTCTGGTATGGCAAAAACGGTATGAAAGAATTTACCGCTGTCACAGAGAGCGTAAGCTTACAACAAGCCGCTAATGCCGAATTACATCAGCGTAATCAGCAAATGTATGCGGAGATCAAAGATCTTCATGGCGGCAAAGAAGCTGTGGAAGAGCGTGCACGTACCGATCTTGGTTTGGTAAAACCAGGGGAAACATTTATTCGTGTTGTTAGTGATAGTAACTAATTACATATTTTAGTTAAGTGATGAGATAACCTTTCATGATCGATAAATGCATTGCTATTGTACCTGCTGCAGGGATTGGTAGCCGAATGGCCGCTGATCGTCCTAAGCAATATTTAACGATTGCTGGTAAAACTATTCTAGAACATTCGGTTGAGCGGTTATTAAGCTTGCCTGAAGTCCAACATGTTGTGGTTGCGGTGAGTAGGAACGATCCTTACTTTTCAACGTTACCATTAGCGAGCGATCCTCGCATCACTGTGGTTGATGGAGGTAATGAGCGTGTGGATTCGGTATTTTCAGGCTTAGCTGCAATCAATGATGATAACGCTTGGGTGATGGTACATGATGCCGCTCGCCCTTGTGTACGTATCGAAGATCTTCGTCAATTAATGGCTGCGGCTGAAACGTCTGAATATGGTGCAATCCTTGCCACGCCAGTACGCGATACCATGAAACGCAGTACTGTTAATTCAAATACACGAGCAGTGATTGATCACACCGTTGACCGTGAGCAACTATGGCATGCATTAACACCTCAAATGTTTCGTGCCGGTCAGCTACGTGATGCGTTAACGACCGCTTTAGCAAAAAAGGCGGTGATCACTGATGAAGCGTCTGCGCTTGAATTTTGTGGTTTTTCCCCCGTGTTGGTGAAAGGGCGTGCGGATAATCTAAAAGTAACCCAACCTGAAGATTTAGCTTTAGCTGAGTTCTACCTACGACAATTATTAAAGGAATAACCATAATGCGAATTGGTCATGGTTTTGATGTTCATAAATTTGGTGGTGAAGGCCCGGTAATTATTGGTGGGGTAGCGATCCCTTATGAGCAAGGTCTGATCGCTCATTCTGATGGTGATGTTGCACTACACGCGGTATGTGATGCATTACTTGGCGCAATAGGCGCAGGGGATATTGGTCGTCATTTTCCCGATACAGATGCGGAATGGGCTGGTGCTGATAGCCGATTTTTATTACGTGATGTCTACAGTAAAGTTAAAGCACAAGGTTACAGCCTTGGTAATGTAGACGTTACTATTATTGCACAAGCGCCAAAAATGGCGCCGTATATTGATGCGATGTGTCAAGCGATTGCAGACGATCTGGAAACAGATATCATCAATGTAAATGTTAAAGCAACGACCTCTGAACGTTTAGGTTTTACTGGACGTAAAGAAGGCATTGCTTGTGAAGCGGTTGTTTTAATTAAAAAGGTATCTTGAGCTTATGTCTCACTCCAACACTGCAGAAAATATAATGGATTGTTTTAATTGGCTACATGCAAAGCCAATCTGTCACGGACGTCTTAAAGCCAGTCCTCAGGACTTCATCGTTAATGAAGAACTTGGTTTTAAATTTAGCGGTACAGGCGAGCACCTGATGGTGAAAATTCGCAAAGTCGGTGAAAACACCAAATATGTAGTGAATGAGTTAGCTAAAGCATGTGGTGTTAAATCACGTGATGTTAGCTGGGCTGGGTTGAAAGATCGCCATGCAATCACTGAGCAATGGTTAAGCGTTCACTTACCGGGTAAAGCTGATCCTGATTTAAGCCAATTTGAAGCTGAACATCCAGGTGTCGAAATTCTTGAAGTGACACGCCATGATAAAAAATTACGCCCAGGTGATTTAGCGGGGAACTGGTTCCAATTACGCCTTACTGATCTAGATAACCTTGATGCATTAACTGAGCGTCTGGAAATGATCAAAGCACAAGGTGTTGCAAACTATTTTGGTGAGCAGCGTTTTGGTCATGGTGGTAATAACGTGGTTAAAGCACGTGCTTGGGGCAATGATGAATTCCGTGTACGTGATAAGAGTAAGCGAAGTTTTTACTTATCAGCAGCACGTTCTTGGATGTTTAACCAAGTATTATCAAAGCGAATTGAGCAAGGTTTAACCTCAACCATTATGGCAGGCGATTGCTTACAAATGGCAGGCGATGAGCGCACGTTTGTTGCTGATGTGGTAACTGATGGACTCCAACAGCAAGTCAATAGTGGCGAGGTAGCGATTACCGGTCCGTTGCTTGGTGATAATGCTCTGCCAACTCAAGCTGAAGCACAAGCATTTGAGTTAGCAATTGTTGAGCAAGAACCTGCTTTGGTTAAGCTTGTTCGAGATAACCGAATGCGTCATGATCGTCGCGCATTATTATTAATGCCTAATAATATGCAATGGCATTTTGAAGACAAAGATTTGATTGTTTCATTTGCTCTGCCTGCTGGTAGTTTTGCCACCTCGGTAGTGCGTGAGTTAATCATGCCACTTAACTCTGAGGTTGTGAATGATGAGAATATTGATCAGCAATGATGATGGCATTTTTGCCGAAGGCATCAATACACTTGCAAAAGAATTAAGCCAACTGGCCGATGTAATTGTGGTTGCACCCGATCGAAATCGATCGGGTGCTTCAAATTCATTGACCTTAGATTATCCACTGCGTATTCGACAAGAAGCTGAAAACCGTATTTCAGTACAAGGAACGCCAACTGATTGTGTGCATTTTGCACTGAATGAATGGTTGGATGAACGTCCCGATATTGTCGTTGCAGGGATCAATCATGGCGCTAATTTAGGTGATGACGTGCTGTATTCCGGTACTGTGGCAGCGGCAACAGAAGGGCACTTTCTAGGTGTTCCTGCTATTGCAGTATCACTTGTTGGTAATACACACTTTATAACGGCAGCAAAGGTTGTGAAACAAGTGATTGAACAGCTATCTAAGCAGCCATTACCCAGCAACAATATATTAAATATTAATGTTCCTGATGTGCCTTTTGAGCAACTTAAAGCTTGGCAAGTCACTCGTCTTGGGGCAAGACATCGTGCTGAAAATATGATCAAAGAGCATGACCCAAGAGGCCAACCACTATATTGGTTAGGCCCTCCTGGTCAATGCCAAGATGCTGGTATTGGTACTGACTTTTATGCGATAGAGCAAGGAGCGGTATCAATCACGCCTCTACAAGTCGATTTAACCGCGCATGATGCCATGGTTGGAATTGAGGGCTGGATGAAAAATGTGGAGATCCAGTAGTCATGCGGTATCAAAATCAAGTAGATAGCTTGATAACATTTTTAAACAATAAAGGGATAAGTAATCAACGTGTTCTCAATGCGATTGCAACAGTGCCTCGAGAGCGTTTTATTGATGAAGCTTTTTCCTATCAGGCATACGAAAACAATGCGTTACCCATAGGTAGCGGACAAACGATTTCTCAGCCTTATATTGTAGCAAGGATGACAGAGTTACTAGGGTTAACCTATCAATCCTCTGTATTAGAGATTGGTACTGGCTCTGGATATCAAACCGCCGTATTAGCACAGCTGGTTGAGCATGTTTATTCGGTTGAACGAATTAAAGCGTTGCAGTGGCAGGCCAAACGACGTTTCAAGCAGTTAGAGTTACATAATATATCAACCAAACATGGCGATGGCTGGCAAGGATGGGCAAGCAAAGGTCCCTTTGATGCGATTATCGTGACAGCTGCAGCAAGTGAGATCCCCCAGAGCTTACTTGCTCAACTTGTTGATGGTGGACGATTAATTTTACCTGTTGGTTGTCAACAGCAAGAATTGAAATTGATTGTTCGAAATGGC
The DNA here is from genome assembly GCF_003026095.1 of Photobacterium sp. GB-72. NCBI lineage: Bacteria > Pseudomonadati > Pseudomonadota > Gammaproteobacteria > Vibrionales > Vibrionaceae > Photobacterium > Photobacterium sp. GB-72. Next base: position 242,101 of record NZ_PYNV01000004.1, read on the forward strand.
GAAGCATTTTGCGAAACCGTGATTGAACCCGTAAGATTTGTGCCTTTATTGGCTGGAGATTTGGCTTAAACCATGAATACAGAGTGTATGATGAAAAAAATAATTCAACCTTCCTTGTTAGCGGTGACGAGTATGATCCTGCTATCAGCTTGTAGTAGTCATACACCAGCACCGGTTGCCAATCTCAGCAAAGATTACTCACAATTAGAGCGTGGTAGTTTTAAAGGAAATTCATACACGGTAAAGAAAGGAGATACGTTATATTTTATTTCCTATGTTACGGGGCAAAATGTAAAAGATATTGTGAAAATCAATAATCTATCAGAGCCTTATATTATCTATCCAGGCCAGCGTTTAGTGCTCTCTAGTGGAAGTAATAGTTCATCATATAGTTCTTCAACGCCTCCTGTTGTGGTCAAGCCTCCTGTTGTAAATACCACTCCAACAACACCGAAAAAGCCAGTTGTTAAACAACCAGAGCAAAAAACAACCAATAAAACGGTTGCACAGCCAAAACCAAAAGAGTACTCTGAAAACTCAAAAGTTAACAAACCTGTAACAACTAAGCCAAGTACAAGTTCAGCAACATCTAAATGGGCTTGGCCTGTAAAAGGGAAAATTATTGCTGGTTTTTCTAATTCAGATAACGGCAATAGAGGTATTGATATTGCAGGTACGCGAGGAGAAGCTATTAAGGCGACTGCCGCAGGTCTTGTTGTATATGCTGGTGATGCGCTACCGGGTTACGGTAATTTAGTCATTATTAAGCATGGTGAAGACTACTTAAGTGCTTATGCACACAACGACAAAATTTTCGTAAAAGAACAACAACAAGTAAAAGCTGGGCAAAAGATAGCTTCCATGGGAAGCACTGGGGCTAGCAGTGTAAGGCTACACTTTGAAATTCGCTATAAGGGTAAATCCGTCGATCCGATGCGTTATTTACCGAAGTAAAAAGTGAAAGATCAATGATGCAGTAATAAGAGATGACATGATGAAGTTGTAATGTCTTGCTAACTCGCCATCTGGGAGGCGCTATGAGTAGAAGCAGCACAGCCACAAACCTTGATTCATTCACTTTAGACGAAGAACTGGATATTGATGTACCAGCACCTACGTCTGCTGATGATAGTTCTGAAACTACCTCAGCATCACCTGTAACCGATGATACAGATGATGCTGAACTTGCCAAATATGAGTCCACTCAAAAAGCACTGGATGCAACTCAACTCTATCTCGGTGAAATTGGCTATTCGCCCTTACTTACCGCAGAAGAAGAAGTATTGTATGCACGACGCGCATTAAGAGGCGATGAAGTCGCCCGTAAACGTATGATTGAAAGTAATCTTCGTTTAGTGGTTAAAATATCACGCCGTTATAGTAACCGAGGACTTGCGTTACTCGACTTAGTCGAAGAAGGTAATTTAGGCCTGATCCGCGCGGTTGAGAAGTTTGATCCCGAGCGTGGATTCCGTTTTTCTACCTATGCCACATGGTGGATCCGTCAAACGATTGAACGGGCTATCATGAATCAAACCCGTACTATTCGGCTGCCAATCCATGTCGTTAAAGAGCTCAATGTCTATTTACGTACAGCACGTGAATTAGCACAAAAGCTGGATCATGAGCCAACGGCAGAAGATATCGCTCAACAACTGGAAAAACCGGTTGATGATGTGAACCGTATGCTGCGCTTAAATGAGCGTGTGAGCTCGGTCGATAATCCGATCGGTGGGGATTCTGAAAAAGCACTGCTTGATATTATTCCTGATGAGAAAGGTGGCAGTCCTGAATCATCAACCCAAGACGATGATATAAAAAACTCTATTGTTCACTGGTTACAAGAACTCAACCCTAAACAACGTGAAGTGTTAGCGCGTCGATTTGGCCTATTAGGTTATGAGGCATCAACATTAGAAGATGTGGGACGAGAAATTGGTTTAACCCGTGAACGAGTACGTCAAATTCAAGTTGAAGGCTTACGACGTTTGCGTGATATGTTGACTCATCAAGGATTAAATATCGAATCACTATTTAATCAAGAAGTTTAGATTTAATATGGCTTTAACAATTATTTAAATCACTTTTTAAGAGCCAGTAATGAATTTAAAGTAATAAAAAAGGACGCTTCAGCGTCCTTTTTTGTATCTGATTTTAATGTTGTTTAATTAAAGCAGCGCCTTTAAACGATAGAGCTCATCAAGTGCTTGACGTGGTGTTAACTCATCAGGATTAACGTTTGCTAAAGCTTCTTCTACTTCACTCGGCTCTGGGATCAAACTTAATTGATGCTCTTCTTTAGGTGCGCCCGTTGTGATCTCGCTAGGTTGCAGAGCTTGTTGGTGACCTGATGCCTCCAATTGCTGTAGTTTGATCTTAGCGCGTTTAATCACCGTCTTAGGCACCCCAGCTAAGCTCGCTACCGCTAAACCATAAGACTTGCTTGCGGCACCTTCTTGTACAGCATGCATAAAGGCGATTTCATCACCATGCTCAACGGCATCAAGGTGAACGTTAGCTAGCCCTGTTAACAGTGATGGCAGCTCAGTTAATTCAAAGTAATGAGTCGCAAAGAGTGTCATGGCTGAAATTTTATCCGCGAGCCATTCCGCACTTGCCCATGCCAGCGATAAGCCGTCATAAGTACTGGTACCACGACCAATTTCATCCATTAAGACTAAACTTTGCTTGGTCGCATTGTGAAGAATATTAGCCGTCTCTGTCATTTCAACCATGAAAGTTGAGCGACCAGATGCTAAGTCATCAGATGCACCAATACGGGTAAAGATGCGATCTAATGGACCAATTTTTACCGCTTCAGCTGGGACAAAAGAGCCAACATGTGCCATTAACGCAATTAATGCGGTTTGGCGCATATAGGTTGATTTTCCCCCCATATTAGGACCCGTGATGATTAACATACGACGGTCTTGATGAAGCGAAATAGGGTTGGCAATGAACGGTTCACTTAGCACATGCTCAACGACAGGGTGACGACCTGCTGTGATTTCGATACCTGTTTCTGTCATTAATTCAGGACGACAGTAATTAAGGCTATCAGCACGTTCAGCAAGGTTGGTTAATACATCAAGCTCTGATAATGCACTTGCTGCATTTTGCAGTTGTTCAAGGTGAGGCAATAGCTTATCAAACAGCTCTTCCCATAACTTCTTCTCAAGAGCGAGTGCTTTTGATTTAGAATTTAAGACTTTATCTTCATGCTCTTTAAGCTCAGGGATGATGTAACGCTCTGCGTTTTTCAGTGTTTGGCGACGAACATAATGACTTGGTACTAAGTGACTTTGACCACGGCTTACTTGAATAAAGAAACCGTGTACTTGGTTGAAGCCCACTTTTAGGCTGTCGATGTCGTGACGTTCGCGTTCACTGGCTTCTAATTCTTCTAAGAATTTAGTTGCGCCATCTGCTAAATCACGCCACTCATCAAGTTCTGCGTTATAACCCGGTGCAAGAACGCCACCATCACGAATGATAACCGGTGGATTTTCAATAATGGCATGCTCAAGTAATTCACATAGCTCGTCCATCGGCGCTGCGTGAGTGGCTAAGTCGTTAATGCGTGTTTGGGGTATTTCCGCTAATAATTCAGCAAGTTCTGGTAGATATTGCATTGCTGTTCGCATGCGTGCTAAATCGCGAGGACGTGCTGAACGTAATGCAAGACGCGCAAGAATACGTTCTAAGTCACCCATGTGACGCAAGACGCCCGATACATCGACAAACATGCCGCTATTTTTAAATGCTTCAATGGCATCTAGGCGACCATTTAATTGTTTTTGATCGCGAATAGGTTGGTGCAGCCAGCGTTTTAATAAACGACTCCCCATCGGCGTTGCGGTTTGATCGAGGACGGCTGCTAGCGTGTTATCGTAGCCACCGGCAAGGTTTTGCGTTAACTCTAAATTGCGACGTGTCGCAGCATCTAAGATAACCGCATGATCTTTAGTATCTAAAGTGATCGCACGAATATGTGGTAATGCAGTACGTTGGGTGTCTTTGACATATTGCATTAAACAGCCAGCCGCACATAGCCCTAACTCCGCATTCTCAACCCCAAAGCCGATTAAATCACGGGTACCAAATTGCAGAGTTAGTTGCTGGCGCGCGGTATCTAATTCAAACTCCCAAATAGGGCGACGACGTTTTCCTTTAAACGGTTCTACTAAATGTAGGTAAGTAAAATCTTCAGGATAAAGTAGTTCAGCGGGGCTAGTACGTTGTAATTCAGCCTGCATTTCTTCTTCGCTGTTTGGCTCTGTGAGCATGAAGCGACCAGAGGTGATATCTAATGTTGCGTAGCCAAATTTATTATTTGCAGTATAAATAGCGGCAATTAAGTTATCACGTCGCTCATTGAGTAACGCTTCATCACTGACCGTACCTGGCGTGACGATACGTACGACTTTACGTTCTACTGGACCTTTACTGGTAGCCGGATCACCAATTTGCTCACAAATCGCAACAGATACACCTTGCTGAACCAATTTAGCTAAATAACCTTCAACCGCATGGTAAGGCACACCTGCCATCGGAATAGGCTCACCATTGGTTGAGCCACGTTTTGTTAGCGAAATATCAAGCAGTTGAGAGGCACGTTTCGCATCATCAAAAAACATTTCATAGAAATCACCCATGCGATAGAACAATAATATATCAGGGTTCTCAGCTTTGATTCTTAAGAACTGCTGCATCATAGGTGTATGTTTTTCTAAGCCTTTTATCGTCACGATATTGCCTACTCTTGCTTGAACGTGGTCATGCCGACATAACAGCATGACCCATGAATATTTGATCGCTAAGGATACGTGAATCTGGCTATAGGGCAAAGTAGCGAAATACGTTTTTTTAGATATTTGCATTAGCCTTAGATAGGGGTAAAGTCGAGAAAAGAAATTGTAATTCGTATTATGAAACGAAATATCGAGAGCATTTCACGTTGATAGCGCTAGCAAGGAGCAAATAAAAATGAATATAGAACAACTTGCGACAGATTTAGGTCAGGCATTAAAAAATAAAAATTGGGTTGCAACGACAGCGGAATCTTGTACTGGAGGTGGTGTTGCTTATGCGATCACTGAAATTGCGGGCAGCTCTGCTTGGTTTAATCGCTCGTTTGTTACCTATAGCAACGAAGCAAAGCAAGAAATGTTAAGTGTTTCTAGCGCGACGTTAGCAGAATTTGGTGCGGTAAGTGAAGCTGTGGTATTTGAAATGGCTTGTGGCGCATTAGCGGCTTCACGGGCAGATATCAGTGTGGCGATCAGTGGCATTGCTGGCCCTGATGGTGGCAGTGAAGAAAAACCTGTCGGTACTGTCTGGTTTTGTTGGGCTGATGTAACGGGTTGGCGACAAACAACGTGTTGCCACTTTGAAGGCGATCGAAAAAATATACGATTACAAGCGATTGCTAAGGCATTGTCTGTCATGCTTGAGCGAGCATCAAGTGTGGTGGAGTAGCACAAGGCTAATGCACATTTAACAAAAAAATTATGATCATCTATAGACACTGTATGAATAGACAGTATACTAGGCGGCATAGAAATACTTCACTCATTTCATTTTAGCATCCGTTGGAGAGTCGAATGGACGACAACAAACAAAAGGCTCTTGCCGCAGCGTTAGGCCAGATTGAGAAGCAGTTCGGTAAAGGTTCAATCATGAAGTTGGGCGATAACCGTACTATGGATATCGAAACCATTTCAACTGGTTCATTATCGTTAGATATTGCACTCGGTGCTGGTGGTTTACCGATGGGACGTATTGTAGAAATTTACGGTCCAGAATCATCTGGTAAAACAACTTTAACCCTTGAAACGATTGCAGCAGCTCAGCGTAAAGGAAAAACCTGTGCTTTCATCGATGCTGAACACGCACTTGATCCTATCTATGCGCAGAAGCTAGGTGTTGATATCGATCAGCTATTAGTTTCTCAGCCAGATACAGGTGAGCAAGCGCTTGAAATTTGTGATGCATTAGCTCGCTCTGGCGCGGTTGATTTAATCGTTGTTGACTCAGTGGCTGCTCTAACACCTAAAGCTGAAATCGAAGGTGAAATGGGCGACTCACACATGGGTCTACAAGCACGTATGCTTTCACAAGCGATGCGTAAGTTAACGGGCAACCTTAAGCAGTCAAACTGTATGTGTATCTTCATCAACCAAATCCGTATGAAGATTGGTGTGATGTTCGGTAACCCTGAAACGACTACTGGTGGTAATGCACTGAAGTTCTATGCTTCTGTTCGTCTTGATATCCGTCGTACTGGCGCAATCAAAGAAGGAGACGAAGTTGTTGGTAACGAAACACGTATTAAAGTAGTTAAAAACAAAATTGCAGCACCGTTTAAGCAAGCTGAAACTCAAATTCTTTATGGTCAAGGTTTCAACCGTAACGGCGAGCTCATTGATTTGGGTGTTAAGCATAAGTTAGTAGAAAAAGCGGGTGCTTGGTATAGTTACCAAGGTGATAAAATTGGTCAAGGTAAGGCAAACTCTTGTAAGTACTTGGTCGAAAACCCTGCAATTGCTGCAGAAATTGAGAAAAAATTACGTGACTTGCTACTAACACCTGTGACTGAGGGTGATCAAGTTGACGAGAAAAATAGTGATATTGAAGAAGACGAAGCATTCTAAATTACGTTAATTCGTATCAAGAAACCCAATCTTAGGATTGGGTTTTTTTATATCTGGTGTATTTTAGTTATAGAATGAAAATTAGATCCTCCTTAGTGTTGTATTTTGTTTTAATATAAATGAACGTTATTTTTTACTAAGCTATAACGGTAACTCATTGATATCGCTTAATAGGTATATAGAAAGTGAAAGACGGTTTTTCGTTATTACATTGGACAGGACGCATTTTTAAGCGTTTCGCGTTATGGCTCTATAGTATTAGGCATATTTTTGTCGCATTATTTGTATTGGTTAATAGCGGTTTAATTTTCCATACTATTTATGGTTTACCGATTGATTTGATCGCGATCTTTAATGTGAAAGATTATGAGCAAATTAACCATAGTTTTTTAACTAACGCGCCTTATTTCATGCTGGGTGTATTTATAGCTTTAAGCTCTATTGGACTCTTTTTTAGAGCTCGAATATCGTGGATGATCAGTTTCACTTTAATGATCATCGATACGCTTTATACCGCGCATATCCACCCTGATCAGACCTATAATATTCACTATGGCTTAATTTCTTTATTAATTTTATTTCTAGTTCGTCGCCATTTTTCAAGAAGCAGTGTTGCTGCGGGTAGTATTTTTGCGTTGATCAGCGTGATCACGTTAATGCTCACGTCAACCTATGGTGCGCTGTATTTTGGAGATGGTTTTGACCCTAAAATTACCTCATTATTGACCGCGTTTTATTACGCGATAGAAACTATGTCGACAGTGGGGTATGGTGATATTGTTCCCGTTTCGGAGCCTGCACGATTATTTACTATCTCAGTCATAGTGTCTGGTATCACGGTCTTTGCTACATCGGCGACATCAGTATTAGGTCCTGTTGTTCATAGTGGTTTTGAGCGACTTGTTAAAGGTAATACTAAAAAAATGAATAGAACTAATCATTTTATTATTTGTGGCTTATCTAGCCTTGCAATCAATACAATAAAGCAACTGTCTTCTCGTAAACAACCAATCACCGTGATCGTATCTCCTCGCACTCAACAAGCAGCGAAGGATTTACTTGAAGATTTAGATGTTGTAGTGGGGGATTACAGCGACGGTGAGATCTTAACTCAAGCCGGTGTTATGAATGCAAAAGCGGTGCTCGCATTAAGTGATGACGATGCTGATAATGCTTTTATTGTGCTGTCAGCGATTGAATTAGAAAGCAGTGCACGTACGGTTGCATTGGTAAATGACAGTAAAAATATTAATAAAGTGAAAAGTGTGAATCCTGATATTGTGATTTCACCGCAGCAATTTGCTAGTGATATTTTAGCGCGGGTGTTAAATGGTGAAAGTATTGATAGTGATTCGATCGTTTCTTCACTTCTTAACTCTGTTCAAGGCTTATCAGCAAAAGAGATCTCGAAATAGGTAGCCGAAAAGTGTTTATCTCATAAATTACGCGAACGTCTCATTCAATCCTGAGCTATCACCTACCAAATGCATTAAATAATCGGATTATTTAATGCATTTTCCCATATAACATTTTCAGTTATTGCTGCCGTTGTTTTACAATAGCCCCCAAAAAATTTATCTTAGTTCGATTACTCAGCTCGACCTTTTAACTAAAGTATGTTTTTCATACCCAAAAAGGCGAGGAGGAAGATCACATAAGTATGATTTTCTGTCTTTCAATAAAGCATTAATTCAGGATTTGCCAATGTACATGAGCACTGATGAGATCCGCCGTGCGTATCTTGCGTTTTTCGAGAGCAAAGGCCACCAAATAGTGGAAAGCTCCTCTCTTGTACCTGCGAACGACCCAACATTGTTGTTCACAAACGCGGGTATGAACCAATTTAAAGATGTTTTCTTAGGTTTAGAAAAGCGCAGCTACACGCGAGCGACAACGGCTCAGCGCTGTGTACGCGCAGGTGGTAAGCATAACGACCTTGAAAATGTAGGTTTTACAGCGCGTCATCATACATTCTTCGAAATGTTAGGTAACTTCAGCTTTGGCGATTACTTCAAGCATGATGCAATTGCATACGCTTGGGAATTTTTAACCTCTGTTCTTAAACTGCCAGCTGATCGTTTGGTTGTGACTGTGTATGAAACCGATGACGAAGCATTTGAAATCTGGAACAAAGAAATAGGTATTCCAGCTGATCGTATCGTGCGTATCGGTGATAAGAAAGGTGGCAAGCCTTTTGAGTCTGACAACTTCTGGCAGATGGGGGATACAGGTCCTTGTGGTCCATGTACAGAAATTTTCTACGATCACGGTGATCACATTTGGGGTGGACGTCCAGGTACACCAGAAGAAGATGGTGACCGTTTCATCGAGATCTGGAACAACGTATTTATGCAGTTCAACCGTCAAGCTGACGGTACAATGGAACCGCTACCTAAGCCTTCTGTTGATACCGGTATGGGTATTGAGCGTATTGCTGCAATTATGCAAGGCGTACACTCAAACTACGAAATCGACATTTTCCAAACGCTAATCAAAGAAGCGGCGAAAGTGATCGGCTTTGACGATCTGTCTAACCAATCACTACGCGTTGTGGCTGACCACATCCGTTCATGTGCTTACTTGATCTCTGATGGTGTTATGCCGTCAAACGAAGGTCGTGGTTACGTACTTCGTCGTATTATCCGTCGCGCAGTGCGTCACGGTAACAAGCTAGGCGCACAAGGTGCATTCTTCTACAAGCTTGTAGGTCCACTTGCTGAGAGCATGGGTACCGCTGGTGAAGAGCTAAAAGCACAGCAAGAACTAGTAGAAAAAGTTCTTAAGATTGAAGAAGACAACTTTGGTCGTACTCTTGACCGAGGTTTGACAATTCTTAACGAAGCACTAGATAACTTAGACGGTAAAGTGCTTGATGGTGAAACAGTATTTAAACTATACGATACGTACGGTTTCCCTGCTGATTTAACCAACGATGTTGCTCGTGAGCGTGGCTTCACTATTGATGAAGACGGTTTTGAAGCGGCAATGGAAGAACAACGTCAACGTGCTCGTGATGCGGGTAACTTTGGTGTTGATTACAACACAGCAATCAAAGTTGATGCTGAAACAGAATTCTGTGGTTACAGCGCAACAGACGGTGAAGGTGAAATTGTTGCCCTATACCGTGATGGTGTTGCTGTTGATAGCGTAAATGCAGGTGAAGAGGCGCTAGTCGTACTCACGAATACACCATTCTATGCAGAGTCAGGTGGTCAGTGTGGTGATAGCGGTATTCTTACTGCTGAAGGTGTACTGTTCAACGTTGCTGATACGCAAAAGTTTGGTGCAGCAATTGGTCATAAAGGTCAAGTTGCTGAAGGTACACTAACTGTTGGTCAAAAACTAACAGCGTCTGTAGATTCAACGCGCCGTGCAGCAATCAGCCTAAACCACTCAGCAACACACCTAATGCACGCAGCACTGCGTAACATTTTAGGTGAGCACGTAGCTCAGAAAGGTTCATTAGTCAAAGCTGATGGTCTACGTTTCGATTTCTCTAATCTAGAAGCCGTTAAACCAGAACAACTACGCGCTGTAGAAACCATGGTTAACGACCAAATCCGTGCTAACCATGCGATTGAAACCAATATTATGGACATCGAAGCGGCGAAAGCGAAAGGTGCAATGGCACTATTTGGCGAGAAATACGATGATGAAGTACGCGTACTAAGCATGGGTGAGTTTTCAACTGAGCTTTGTGGTGGTATTCACGCAACTCGCACTGGTGACATTGGTCTATTTAAGATCCTATCTGAAAGCGGTATCGCGGCTGGTATTCGTCGTATCGAAGCGGTAACAGGCGCTGCGGCAATTGAAGCGATGCATAACGAAGATGTAATGCTAGCTAAGACTGCTCGTCTAGTGAAATCTGATTCAGCATCAGTTGTAAGCAAAGTGGAAGCATTAGTTTCGCACAGCAAGCAACTTGAAAAAGAGATCCAACAATTAAAAGATAAGTTAGCGGCACAAGAAGGCGCAACACTTATCAATCAAACACAAGAGATTAATGGCGTTAAAGTTTTAATCGCAAAACTTAATGGCGCAGATAATAAAGCACTTCGTGGCATGGTTGATGAACTTAAAAATCAGCTAGGCAGTGGTGTTGTTCTACTTGGTAATGTAAGCGACGACAAAGTAGGCTTAATTGCAGGTGTAACAAAAGATCTTATTGGCAAAGTTAAAGCGGGTGAACTCGTTAACTTAGTTGCTCAACAAGTTGGCGGCAAGGGCGGTGGTCGTCCTGATATGGCGCAAGCTGGTGGTACAGATGCTGCAGCATTACCTGCAGCACTAGAAACCGTTGCACCATGGCTAGCTGATAAACTGTAATTACTGGAGAGGTAATGTGGCACTATTAGTGCAGAAATTTGGTGGAACATCGGTTGGCTCAATAGAGCGAATTGAAGCGGTGGCTGAGCGTGTGATAAAAGCACGCCAGTCTGGCCACCAAGTTGTCGTTGTTCTTTCTGCGATGGCTGGAGAGACCAATCGTTTATTAGGTCTAGCCAAGCAAATAGACGAAATACCAACACCGCGTGAGCTAGATGTATTGCTTGCAGCGGGAGAGCAGGTGTCAATTGCCTTGTTAGCCATGGCATTGAATAAACGTGGCTACAGTGCGGTATCGTTGATCGCTGATCAGGTTGTTATTCGAACAGATAATGCATTTAATAATGCCACTATTCGTGAAGTTGAAACGCAGCGAATAACCGCATTACTTGGCGACGATAACATTGTTATTGTCGCTGGCTTTCAAGGTCGTGATATTGATGGCAATATTACGACATTGGGGCGCGGTGGTTCTGATACCACCGCAGTAGCGATTGCAAGTGCGTTAGATGCAGACGAATGTCAGATCTTTACTGATGTTGATGGCGTTTATTCTACCGATCCAAGAATTGTTCCTACAGCAATACGACTCGATGTCATTCATTTTGACTACATGACGTCAATGGCTCGTTTGGGTGCGAAAGTACTACAGCTACAATCTGTTGAGTATGCTTGCCAGCATCGCGTTCCACTTCGTGTACTTTCTTCTTTTGATGATAGTGAAGGGACGCTAGTAAATTTTGATAGTATGGTTTCATCAACTATTATTGGTATCGCGTTACAAAATCAACATGCGTTGCTTGAAATAGCGCTTCCAGAAACTGAGATCAGCAAACATTTAGCATTATTTGGTGGAACTGCGTGGATTATTGCTCATGCAAGTGATGAGAATAAATCACAAATAGTTGTTGTAAATGATGATATTGCACGCTTGAAGCTAGTTTTTGATAGTAAAATGCGCCATATTGGTATGGTCTCCATTCTTTCCTTAGTAGGAGATAACACGGAACACTATTTGGATTCAGTTCAAAAGGTGTTAAAGGAGGCTAACATTAAAGTGCATACTTACCAGAGTGACAAACAATGTTTATCTTTGTTAATTAATGATGATGATCATGTCGCTGCTGTAGATTTAATCCATAAAAGGTTTGTGGTTGACGGCCAAAGTCTGGATAATCAATCATATCTCGCTGTTTCTTGAGCAGTGGCTATTTACGAAGTCGTAAATAATATTGGATAGTAAACGTTAAATTCTTATAAGATTGAGATGACTCAAGGAGCACATAAATGTTAATTTTGACACGTCGCGTAGGTGAAACCCTAATGATCGGTGATGAAGTGACCGTAACTGTTTTAGGTGTTAAAGGTAACCAAGTACGTATTGGTGTTAATGCACCTAAAGAAGTATCTGTTCACCGCGAAGAAATTTACATGCGAATTCAAGCGGAAAAAGAAACAGACTCTCAGGGTTCTGGTAACTATTAATTTGAAGAAGGTCTGGTATAAAACTAGGCCTTTTTTGTATTTGTAATAAATGAATGCGTTTAAATATTTATTTAATCGCGAGTAATTACAGGCCCCATTAAGTTAAAAGTAAGTGAATAATTCAACGCTTACGTTGTATTAATTACCTCATTGATTATTAAGTACGCATGCGGTTCGTGATTGTCATTTTTTATCAATAAAGTGATTGACTTATTTTTGGCTGACAGTAATATGAGCCCCCGAAAGACGGTGAGGTGGCCGAGAGGCTGAAGGCGCTCCCCTGCTAAGGGAGTATACGGTTTATCCCGTATCGAGGGTTCGAATCCCTCCTTCACCGCCATTTTTCAACTTGTTTTATTTTGATAAGATAAGTTAGCCATATAAGGCATTTAGTGCGCGCGTAGCTCAGCTGGATAGAGTACCTGGCTACGAACCAGGCGGTCGGAGGTTCGAATCCTCCCGCGCGCACCATTATTTAGAGTGATGAGTGGTAAACTTGTTATTCGCACCGATTTGTGTGGTGAGGTGGCCGAGAGGCTGAAGGCGCTCCCCTGCTAAGGGAGTATACGGTTTATCCCGTATCGAGGGTTCGAATCCCTCCTTCACCGCCATTATTATTGATGGCAACCTTGTTGATATCAATATGGTGTTTCTTTAGCGAGAAGCACCCAGTGCGCGCGTAGCTCAGCTGGATAGAGTACCTGGCTACGAACCAGGCGGTCGGAGGTTCGAATCCTCCCGCGCGCACCATTATTTAGGATGATGAGTGGTAAACTTGTTATTCACACCGATTTGTGTGGTGAGGTGGCCGAGAGGCTGAAGGCGCTCCCCTGCTAAGGGAGTATACGGTTTATCCCGTATCGAGGGTTCGAATCCCTCCTTCACCGCCATTTATTTTGCTTTCGTCAACGATTATCGCAAGGTAAGGTTTGTCGACTGCACTATTTCCTTTTATAGCTCAAAGGAATATCTTTCTCTAAGAAAGAACAGTGCGCGCGTAGCTCAGCTGGATAGAGTACCTGGCTACGAACCAGGCGGTCGGAGGTTCGAATCCTCCCGCGCGCACCATTACTTAAAAGTGATAAGCCTCAATGCTTGTTGCTGTTACACCGATTTAGTGCGCGCGTAGCTCAGCTGGATAGAGTACCTGGCTACGAACCAGGCGGTCGGAGGTTCGAATCCTCCCGCGCGCACCATTA
>NZ_PYNV01000040.1:0-1425 GCF_003026095.1 Photobacterium sp. GB-72
CCAACGTTAGAACATCAAGCATACAAGGGTGGTATTTCAAGATTGACTCCACAACCACTGGCGCGGTTGCTTCAACGTCTCCCACCTATCCTACACATGTAGGGTCAATGTTCAGTGCCAAGCTATAGTAAAGGTTCACGGGGTCTTTCCGTCTAGCCGCGGGGACGCAGCATCTTCACTGCGATTTCAATTTCACTGAGTCTCGGGTGGAGACAGCGTGGCCATCATTACGCCATTCGTGCAGGTCGGAACTTACCCGACAAGGAATTTCGCTACCTTAGGACCGTTATAGTTACGGCCGCCGTTTACCGGGGCTTCGATCAAGAGCTTCGACCGAAGTCTAACCCCATCAATTAACCTTCCGGCACCGGGCAGGCGTCACACCGTATACGTCATCTTTCGATTTTGCACAGTGCTGTGTTTTTAATAAACAGTTGCAGCCACCTGGTATCTGCGACTCCCGGCAGCTTAGAGAGCAAGTCTCATCACCGCTAGGAGCGTACCTTCTCCCGAAGTTACGGTACCATTTTGCCTAGTTCCTTCACCCGAGTTCTCTCAAGCGCCTTGGTATTCTCTACCTGATCACCTGTGTCGGTTTGGGGTACGATTTCTTATAATCTGAAGCTTAGAAGCTTTTCCCGGAAGCATGGCATCAATGACTTCGTCACCGTAGTGACTCGACATCGTATCTCAGCCTTAAGATGGTCCGGATTTGCCTAAACCATCAGCCTACATACTTGGACCTGGACAACCGTCGCCAGGCTCACCTAGCCTTCTCCGTCCCTCCATCGCAATTATAAGAAGTACGGGAATATTAACCCGTTTCCCATCGACTACGCCTTTCGGCCTCGCCTTAGGGGTCGACTTACCCTGCCCCGATTAACGTTGGACAGGAACCCTTGATCTTCCGGCGAGGGAGTTTTTCACTCCCTTTATCGTTACTCATGTCAGCATTCGCACTTCTGATACCTCCAGCAAACCTTACGATTCACCTTCAACGGCTTACAGAACGCTCCCCTACCCAATGAAGTAAACTTCATTGCCGCAGCTTCGGTGTATAGCTTAGCCCCGTTAAATCTTCCGCGCAGGCCGACTCGACCAGTGAGCTATTACGCTTTCTTTAAATGATGGCTGCTTCTAAGCCAACATCCTGGCTGTCTGAGCCTTCCCACATCGTTTCCCACTTAGCTATAACTTTGGGACCTTAGCTGGCGGTCTGGGTTGTTTCCCTCTTCACGACGGACGTTAGCACCCGCCGTGTGTCTCCCGGATAGTACTTACTGGTATTCGGAGTTTGCAAAGGGTTGGTAAGTCGGGATGACCCCCTAGCCTTAACAGTGCTCTACCCCCAGTAGTATTCGTCCGAGGCGCTACCTAAATAGCTTTCGGGGAGAACCAGCTATCTCCGAGTTTGATTGGCCTTTC
>NZ_PYNV01000041.1:0-1290 GCF_003026095.1 Photobacterium sp. GB-72
CACCAGAAGTAGATAGCTTAACCTTCGGGAGGGCGTTTACCACGGTGTGGTTCATGACTGGGGTGAAGTCGTAACAAGGTAGCCCTAGGGGAACCTGGGGCTGGATCACCTCCTTACCTAAAGACTTACTGTTTAATGCAGTGTCCACACAGATTGCTTGGTTAAAATGTAAGAGAGCCACTTAATGTTGCCCAACAACATTAAGTATGAACATTGTCCCGTTCGTCTAGAGGCCTAGGACACCGCCCTTTCACGGCGGTAACAGGGGTTCGACTCCCCTACGGGACGCCACTTCTCTTTGAAGTGCAAATTGGGTCGTTAGCTCAGTTGGTAGAGCAGTTGACTTTTAATCAATTGGTCGCAGGTTCGAATCCTGCACGACCCACCATTCTTTCTCACGAAGGAATTAAAACTATCGTGGGCGATTAGCTCAGTTGGGAGAGCACCTCCCTTACAAGGAGGGGGTCACTGGTTCGAGCCCGGTATCGCCCACCATTTTCTCTTTAGAGAACTTCGTAATAGAAGTAAAACATTGGGGTTATAGCTCAGCTGGGAGAGCGCCTGCCTTGCACGCAGGAGGTCTGCGGTTCGATCCCGCATAGCTCCACCAATGTCCCGTTCGTCTAGAGGCCTAGGACACCGCCCTTTCACGGCGGTAACAGGGGTTCGACTCCCCTACGGGACGCCACTTTGTAAATACATTCTTATGAGTGTGATTAGAAAGTGGATCTTTAAATAGAAACACAATGTTCTTTAACAATCTGGAAAGCTGACTAGTAAATTCAATCAATAGATTGATTTTAAAAATGTTCTTCGAAAGAAGAACGAGTTCTCAAAACATACACATTCAAGTGTCTGTGTTTGCTTTCACTTTTTAAAAGTGAAAGCAAAACAATGAGTCCGGCGAAAAACCAACGTTTAATACTTTCTTGATCGAAGTGTTAAACACAAACCTTGGTTGTTTGAACATACGAAACCTCTTGGGGTTGTATGGTTAAGTGACTAAGCGTACACGGTGGATGCCTTGGCAGTCAGAGGCGATGAAGGACGTATTAACTTGCGATAAGCCCAGAGAAGGTAGTAAAAACCGGTGACTCTGGGATTTCCGAATGGGGAAACCCACGTGCATAAGCACGTATCGTGTTGTAAATACATAGCAATACGAGGCAAACCGGGGGAACTGAAACATCTAAGTACCCCGAGGAAGAGAAATCAACCGAGATTCCGGTAGTAGCGGCGAGCGAAACCGGATTAGCCCTTAAGCTAGTTTTGCGTTAGGTGAAAGTTCTG
>NZ_PYNV01000042.1:0-1259 GCF_003026095.1 Photobacterium sp. GB-72
TGTAGTGGTCAACAAATACTAGCCACGGTTTTAGAGGTTAACCAATATAATCGTTCTGATTCATTCGGTGTTAATCCGCCATTATATTGATGTGGTCGTAATTGGCTGTAATAACCAATAATATATCGAGTGATTTCGTGTTTTGCTTCAGCAAAACTACGATAACCTACATTTGGTACCCATTCTGTTTTTAAACTTCTAAAGAAGCGTTCCATGGGGGCGTTATCCCAACAATTTCCTCGTCGTGATAAGCTTTGTTTAATCTGGCATCGCCATAGTAATTGTCTGTAGTAACTGCTGGTATAATGACTACCTTGATCACTGTGAAACATAACCCCTTTAGGTTTATGTCGTGATTCATAAGCCATCATAAGAGCCTTACCTGTTAAGTGACTGTCAGGCGATAGAGACATCGCCCAACCAACAGGCTTTCTCGAAAATAAATCGATAACCACAGCAAGATACATCCAGCGATGTCCAGTCCACACATAAGTCACATCACCAACCCAAACTTGATTAGGTGATGTAACTGCAAATTGACGATTCAGATGATTTGGAATTGCAATATGCTCTTGATTTGCTTTTCGGTATCTATGTTTCGGTGATTGGCAACTAACAAGATTAAGGGCTTTCATTTGTTTGGATGCACGATACCGACTCAAGGGAATACCTTGAGTCGTAACCATATCTGCAATGGTTCTTGCTCCAGCAGAACCATTGCTTGCAGCATGTACCTCTTTGATTAAACTACGCAGTTTAATCAATTCAATAGAAATAGATTTTGGGCGTCTTTGCCAATATTTATAGCTACTGCGATGAACATCAAATACTTTGCATAACGTTGTTATGCTGTGGCTCTTCCTGAGTTTCTCGATTAACGAGAATTGTTCAATGAGTCTGACATCAAGAGAGCGGTGGCTTTTTTTAAGATTTCATTATGCTCTTCAAGAGTGGCTAATTTCTTCTTTAACTCTCGTATTTCAATCTGTTCAGGAGTCATCGGTGAAGCTTTCGGTGATTTACCTTGGCGCTCTTCTTTTAACTGACGAACCCACTTATCCATCGTAGATTTACCCACATTCATGGCCTGAGCAGCTTCAGTTACTGAATAGTTTTGATCGATAACTAATTGTGCTGCCTCTAATTTAAATTCAGCACTAAATAATCGTCTTGTTCGTTTTGTCATGATGTCACCTATCCATGTTAAGAGGTGATGATATCACCTCTGAGTAGGTGGCCAAATTTAATGTACCACTACA
>NZ_PYNV01000043.1:0-1148 GCF_003026095.1 Photobacterium sp. GB-72
AGCTGAGAAAATAGCGTAACGGTATTGTCAATTTGTTCACTTTGGCTAACAAGTTGCTTGAGTTCAATGTCTTCATTACTGGCTTGCGTAGAGGCTGGCATCGCCAATAGCATTGCCAATAACAAAGGGGTATATGTTTTCTTCATTACCATTACCTGTGTTTTGATAATAGCAGCCACCAAGGGCAATTCCGTTTAAATTAAAATCTAAAAGATACTTTAATAGGCTTTACATTCGTTACCGCTTTTATAATAGCCTGATGGACAATAGCTGATTTTGTCTACCCATGAGTTGTAGCGTTTATATATACTGTAGAACTCACACCATGCTGCAACATTAGATGTTTGAGCTCCTCTTTTATATTCAGCGTCACCAATACGAAACCAATTTCTAAAATGCCCGTTATTAGAGTTAAATACGTCATAACCCTTTAGTAACATTTTACCATCCCAACGTAGCTGATCCTGAGCGTGCCCACCTCGACAATCATCAACACCACTTCCAGATCCCCAACTTCTCATGGCAGTAACTTGCTTGTAGCATTGGCTACCTGAAGCGGTATAGCCAGTAGGACACTTCCATTGTAGAGGCTTGGGCGGCTTATTAGGCTTACATAAACCATTCTTTTGTGCTCGGCAATCACGTTCAAATTGCTCTAAACTGGCTACACGCTTTAAAGAGGCATCGATCTTATTGCCGTTATTTATTGCAGCAGTTCGACTCGCTATCGTGCTTGTCAGTGCATCGTCAGCCGTTTTCTTTGCTCTATTGACGTGGCCTTCAACGCTTCCAGTTCGATTGCCTAAATCTCTTGCCTTACGCTCCAACTCCCCCACATTAGCATTGAGGCTACTAACGTCATTCAGGCGTGCTACTTTCATGCCCTCGATATTACTCAGATCGCGATCATTACTCGCAATTGCGTTTTCAATATCAGTGAGAGAAAACGCTACATCACGACCGTTTATTGAGACTCGCCCTGCTCCCGTATTCACTGCTGTAGCGCTTCCTTGCACCACCCCTGTATTGATTCTGTTATTGCCCGTAAACGTATTTCCGCCGTTTAATGAGCCATAACGTTGCGACAGTGCCACACCTGAATCATAAAGATTACCGCTTTGATCAAGCACTAAGCGGCCACCTTGTTT
>NZ_PYNV01000044.1:0-1031 GCF_003026095.1 Photobacterium sp. GB-72
TGAATACGGCTAGAGCTTTCGCCTAGTAGCGCTTCAGTCACTTCAGAGTGGTAACATAAACCGTCGTAAGTACAGTTAGTTACAACCGCGTAGCTCGCTTTTTTCTCATCAGCGTTGAAAGGAATGCCCGCATTTTTAGCTTTAAGTGCGATGCCTTCTTTGCTCATTTGAACTTGGCTGATTGGACCGATAATACCGTAACAGTTACGGCTAGGTACCATGTAGATAGGGCGCGCACCCGTTAAGATCAGACCTTGCTCGATTGATTTGTGACAGTTACGGTCACAAATAGCGATGTCGTCATCTTTCAAACATGCTTGCATGATTGTACGGTTTGAACCAGAAGTACCTACGATACCAGAGTAAGATTGGTGAGCACCAAATACTTTAGCAGCTTCAACTTCTGAATCTTTGAATGCGCCGCTGTGGTCAAGTAGAGAACCCAGTGCTGCACGTTCGATACCCATATCGGTACGGAATAGATTTTCGCCGAAGAATTCGAAGAATTGGTTACCAGCAGGGGTCTTAGTAAAACCGATACCACCTTGGTGACCAGGCGCAGACCATGAGTACTCATGGATGTCGTTGTAGTGCATCATCGCTTTCATGAAAGGCGGTAGCACTTGTGAGCGGTAACGACGCATAGCAGCAACGATACGGCCAGCAACGAAATCTGCAGTATCTTCTAGTACTGAGTAACACTCATCAACACGTTCCATTAACTGGCGGTTGTTAAGAATAGAAGTACGAGCGCGTTCTGCTAGTAGAAATACTGGCACTTCAGGTTGACGTGCTTGTAGTGCTGCTAACAAATCAACTTCTTCGTGAGAGTTAACGATTTGCTCTTCAGTTTTTTCAAGAGCCAATACAAGGCTATCGATTTGAGATGCCATGATAACCGCACGTGCATCTTCGTAAGAAGTGGCAGTAACGATTTCGATAGTACGGCTTTCTAATTCAGCGATTAATGATTTAGTTGCACGATCGGCAAAGCTGTTTGGAGTAATGTTTTGGTGCTCAATAACGAGAGC
>NZ_PYNV01000045.1:0-1017 GCF_003026095.1 Photobacterium sp. GB-72
GTGCATCTTCGTAAGAAGTGGCAGTAACGATTTCGATAGTACGGCTTTCTAATTCAGCGATTAATGATTTAGTTGCACGATCGGCAAAGCTGTTTGGAGTAATGTTTTGGTGCTCAATAACGAGAGCGCGCATTTTATTAGTACTATTATTGTTGTTCATAATAACGCCTGAATAGAATGGTTGATTCTGATATATATCGATTTATAAGTGATATAAAGCAATAAAATATCTGGCAGAATTTATTGAGAATAAAATAAACAACCTCTTAATTAATATCACTATTAAAGGTAAGGGAATTGATGTTTATTATTTTTATTCTTACTACTTGTTTATTAACAAGTGATTTTTTGTATTTAAATTCGAGAAATTTAAATAATTAAAATATAACTCTTATTTTTAAGAATGATATTTTAAGTTGAATCGTTATCTTGTCTTCGAGGTATATAATGCGCTCTTTTCACAAAAATAAAACCATATAAACGGAATGAATTATTGCATTTTTACTAAAAAATAAGCCGATAAGTATCATTATTCGACCATGTTTTTTCATAAATCGTTCTCTAATGTTACCTTTGATGTCTATTTTGAGGTTAAATCCTTTTTTTACAATAACTTATCTTTGTGTTGTCTGATGTCATATCAAATGCAAATAATGGCTATGTTTTTATTATGCAAAAATAATGAAAATAAATTCACACAAGAATGTGTATTTATTTTCGTAAGTGTAGGTAAAGTAAGATTTAATTTGTATTCCTCTTTATTTAGTCTAAGTAAACTCAGTGTGTGAGGAATATCTGGCATGATTTAAACGCATAAAAAAATCCCCACTCAATGAGTGGGGATTTAGGGTAGTCACGTTATCGACTTAGTCGATTATAGAGCGTCTTTTTTGATACAAAGAACGTGGTATTTACCGTCTTCGATCTCTGCGCCTTCAGTTTCGTGTTCGAAACCTGGGAATTCTGCATCCCATGCTTCTAGTGCTTTCAAGTACTGGATTTGAGGACTTGTTTCGT
>NZ_PYNV01000046.1:0-864 GCF_003026095.1 Photobacterium sp. GB-72
AGATTGTGGTTGCTTTGCACCATACTTCGAAAGGGAAGTAATGGTGCCTCGAGGCGGAATCGAACCACCGACACGAGGATTTTCAATCCTCTGCTCTACCGACTGAGCTATCGAGGCAACGGAGCGCATTAAAAAGGTTTTCGGTCTTTGCGTCAATGCTTTTTTTCTAAATAATTATCAACCTTGTCTTTTTTGTTCCGTTTGTTTGAAAAGTAAGCTTTTATTAGGGGGGAATACCTATTTGAACATTAGTTTGTGAAGCAAGTAATAGAAATAATTAAAGATTATTTTGTGAAATATCGAAAGAAAAGGAGTCATTATTAAGTCTTTAACTGAAAAGATCGCATTGCAGGTAAGGCGATTAAAAAGATCGTGGAGTAGTGATTTTGAGAGGAATTATTTTATCTAAAAATAGTATTGGAGAAGGGAAGGTGAGAAAAGTTAGCAAATTTAAGACGAAAAAAAACCTTGTCTTGCGACAAGGTTTCTTAACTGGCTCCTCCTGCTGGACTTGAACCAGCGACATACGGATTAACAGTCCGCCGTTCTACCAACTGAACTAAGGAGGAATTATCTTTTTTATCTTACCTGACGTATCAAGTGAGATGAATATGGTGCCTCGAGGCGGAATCGAACCACCGACACGAGGATTTTCAATCCTCTGCTCTACCGACTGAGCTATCGAGGCAAACACAGCTATTAAATTGCTATTTTTGCATTTCTTACGTGAGTAAGAGAATAAATGGTGCCGACTACCGGAGTCGAACTGGTGACCTACTGATTACAAGTCAGTTGCTCTACCTACTGAGCTAAGTCGGCACACTTTATTTTGGCTCCTCTTGCTGGACTTGAACCAGCGACATA
>NZ_PYNV01000048.1:0-764 GCF_003026095.1 Photobacterium sp. GB-72
TACTCAACCCAGATCAATCACGATATACGTTATGCCATGAAAGCGATACTCACGTGTCACACTGAAAAACAAGGACATAGTCGCTGGCAATGTTCGCATTGCGAACATCAATCTGAATATGCGATGTCTTGTGGACACCGTCATTGTTCTCAGTGTCAGCACCAAACAACATCCGATTGGTTAGCAAAGCAGCAACAGAAATTGTTGCCTGTTGATTACTTTATGGTGACATTCACGCTGCCAACTGAGCTTCGATGTCTGGCAAAAAAACATCCTAAAGCACTCTATCAAGCCATGTTTACTGTGACTGCCAGTGTAGTAAAAAGCTTCGCTAACAATGATAAATACCTTGGTAATCGCATCGGTTTTACTTCTGTTTTACACACTCATAATCGGCGTCGAGATTTACATCCTCATATTCATATGGTGATCACTGGCGGTGGCTTTGATGACAAGAAACGACAATGGAAAAATTGTAAAAACCACTACCTCTTTAATGCATTTGCTCTCGCAAAAATATGGCGAGCAAGATTGTTAGCCTATCTCACTACTGAACTAAAGTGGGCGTTACCCGATCACATCACGAAAAAGTGGGTGGTTGATTGTCGGCATGTAGGGCAAGGAAAGCCTGCATTATTGTATTTATCGACATACCTTTATCGAGGGGTAATTGCGGATAAAGACATTCTGTATATCAATAATGAACAGGTGACATTTCGTTATAAAGATAGCCAAACTCAAACGATGAAGACACGCACGTTACC
>NZ_PYNV01000049.1:0-749 GCF_003026095.1 Photobacterium sp. GB-72
CACGTTGACCACGGTAAAACAACTCTAACTGCTGCTATCTGTACTACACTTTCAAAAGTGTACGGTGGTGCTGCTCGTGACTTCGCATCAATCGATAACGCTCCAGAAGAGCGTGAGCGCGGTATCACAATCTCTACTTCTCACGTAGAGTACGATACTCCAACTCGTCACTACGCACACGTTGACTGTCCTGGACACGCCGATTACGTTAAAAACATGATCACTGGTGCTGCTCAAATGGACGGCGGTATCCTAGTTGTTGCTGCAACTGACGGCCCAATGCCACAAACACGTGAGCACATCCTACTTGGTCGCCAGGTTGGTATCCCTTACATCATCGTATTCATGAACAAGTGTGACATGGTTGATGATGAAGAACTACTTGAGCTAGTTGAGATGGAAGTTCGTGAACTTCTTTCTGAGTACGACTTCCCAGGTGATGATTGCCCAGTAATCATGGGTTCTGCTCTAGGCGCTCTAAACGGCGAGAAAGAGTGGGAAGACAAGATTGTTGAACTAGCAGAAGCTCTAGATAACTACATCCCAGAGCCAGAGCGTGCAATCGATCGTCCATTCATTCTTCCAATCGAAGATGTATTCTCAATCCAAGGCCGTGGTACTGTTGTAACTGGTCGTGTTGAGCAAGGTATCATCAAAGTTGGTGACGAAGTTGCTATCGTTGGTATCGTAGACACTATTACAACTACTTGTACTGGTGTTGAGATGTTCCGTAAGCTTCTTGACGAAGG